>JAHITE010000119.1 GCA_018817585.1 Candidatus Omnitrophota bacterium | reverse complement strand
GATGCCATAGCCCAGATGATTATTAAGGCTTTTAAAGACTTGAATATTAAAAATCCTTATGTGGTCAATGTTGTTCCCTTACATCTTACCATAACAAAAAATCTGGAAATACCATCTTTGGATGTTAAAGAGATAAAAGAAATTATTGATTTGCAGTCGGGCAGACAGACTCCTTATGCCCGAGAAGAGATTATTGTTGATTATATAAATATTGGAACTTACCGACAGAGTTATACAAAAATTTTATTGGTAATTGTGACCAGAACCGCGATTAAAAAGCAGTTTGATGTTATGGGAAAAGCCGGGTTGAAAATTGAAAAAATAGTTTTTGCTCCGGAAGGCGTCAGCCGAGCCTGCTATAGCCAGATTAAAAAAGAAGTAAAAGATTCGCCAACGGTTATTGTTCATATTGACTCGGATTTTACGGATTTTATTGTTAGCCTTAAAGGTGTTCCGATTTTTACAAGAAACATTCCGATTGGGGTTAAGCATCTTTCTGCTGATCAGGCTAAATCTGAAATAAAATTTACTGAAGAATTAAAAAACTCATTGGAGACTTATCAATCAGAAGATATTGACAAAACTCCCCAGTTGCTAATATTGACTGGAGCTACGGAAAAGATAGATCAATTAGAAAAACTACTTATCGGCGAAATTCATATTCCCATACAGACGATGCCTTATTTCGGGTTAATTTCTTTGTCCGCGGATTTAGCGAGTATGCCGACACTTACAAGAAATGTTTCTTTCTTTAATATCGCGGCTTCTTCTTTATATGAGAAAATGATGAAAGTTAGTCTTATTCCTGAAGAAATAAAATTAAAGCGGGCTTTTGAAGAACGTGCCCAGGAACTGATTAAAATGAGCATTTATATAATATGCTTGATGCTTATTGCCGGAAGTTTTTTTGTGACAGAGCTTTACTTTAAAGGTCAATATCTTAAGAAACTTAAAAAGAAAAATGAAGTCACTTATGAAGAAGCAAAGATATTGGAAAAAGCCATGGAAAAAATGCGGATTGTTAAGCATTACATCGCAAATCGGGGATATAGCTTAGAAGTTGTCGCGGCAATTTACGATATTTTGCCCAAAGAAATTATGCTGACAAATATAAAAATGGATATAGAGAAAAAATTGCATTTAAAAGGGACTGCTCGGGCTATGTCCAATGTGTTCTCCTTTGTCAGCGCTTTGGAAGATTCAGAATATTTTAGTAATGTAAAGACTAATTATACTACTTCTCGCAAAAAAGATGATGAAGATTGGGCGGATTTTGGAATTTCCTGTGTTTTAGAAAAATAGGATAGCAAAAAACATATTCAAGGACTAAATATGCTGCAAATTATTAATAAGCTTTCAAAACGAGAAAAAATGGTTTTATCAGTATCAATAATATTCGTGTTTTTAGCTCTGATGGACAGGGCAATTCTTCACCCGATTATTGCTAAAATGAAAAGTTTTGAGCAGGAAATAAAAACTACTGAATATGAAATGACGAAGAATGTTAAAATTCTTAATCAAAGTGCCCGGATAGAAGGGGAAGAAAAAAAGTATTCATCCTATATGAAGGAAGCTGGTTCCGAGGAGGAAGAAACCGCGGGATTACTGCGGATTGTGGAAAATCTTGCCAGCACCACTAATGTTTATTTAGTTGATTTAAAGCCTGGGGGAGTGGAAATCGCTGGGAATGTGAAAAAATTTGTTATTAATGTTAGTTGTGAAGCGCAAATGCAGCAAATCCTCAGCTTTATGTATCAAATTGAGAGTTCAGAAGTATTGATGAATATTGCGGCTTTTAGCATGAATCCAAAATCCAAGGATTCAGATATTAATCGGTGTGAATTTCTATTGAATAAAATTGTAATCCAATAAAAAAAGTCACAAGGTCACAAATCACAAGGAAAAAACTAAACGCTATTAGCTGCTTTTGCTTTTTCTATTCGCTAACCGCTATCCCTATTCGCTGGTTTTCAATCTGTCTGGTTGCAATATATTTAGCTTAATGATATAATAAATTTCTTAAATATTGAACAAAGGGAGGCTAAACAATGAATAAAATGACAGTTAAAGATATTGATTTAAAAGATAAAAAAGTCCTGATGCGTGCAGATTTTAATGTTCCGTTGGATGAAAATTGTAATATTACCGATGATTTGCGGATAGTATCTGCTTTACCGACAATAAAATATTGTCTGGAGCAAGGCGCGGCAAGAATTATCCTAATGAGTCATTTAGGCCGGCCTAAGGGTCAGGTTGTGGCTAAAATGAGTCTGAAACCAGTTGCCGCAAGATTGGAAAAACTTTTGGGTATGCCAGTTAAAATGCTGGATGATTGTGTGGGAGAAGCAGTAAAAAACGCGCTTGCTCAAGCAACGGAAAAAGTGGTTTTATTGGAAAATTTACGGTTTTATGCCCAGGAAACAAAAAATGAATCTGTTTTTGCTGGGCAGTTAGCGGAATTAGGCCAGGTTTTTGTTAATGATGCTTTTGGGACAGCGCATCGCGCGCATGCTTCCACAGAGGGCGTTACGCATTATTTGCCGGCAGTTGCCGGGTTTCTTTTAGAAAAGGAAATGGCTTATTTGGGTAAGGTGGTGGAAAATCCGGAAAGACCACTGGTAACAATTCTTGGCGGAGCAAAAGTTTCCGATAAAATTAAAATGATTGAAAATATGATGGATAAAGTTGATTGTTTTTTAATCGGCGGCGGAATGGCGTATACTTTTTTAAAGGCACAAGGTAAAGAAATTGGTGACTCTAAACTGGAAGCGGATAGAATTGATTTGGCTAAAACAATTTTAAAAAAAGCAAAAGAAAATAATGTTGCTTTTATCTTACCGATTGATCATAAAGTAGCGGATAGGTTTGATGCCCAGGCTGCTGTGCAATATGTTGGGGAAGAAATTCCTAAAGGCTGGATGGGGTTAGATATTGGTCCGAAAACCATAGAATTGTTTAAACAAAAACTGCAAACAGCAAAAACAATTGTCTGGAATGGTCCGGTCGGGGTTTTTGAAATGGCGGCTTTTTCCAAAGGCACAGAAGCTCTGGCAGAGTATATTGCCACACTACCGGCAACCAGTATTATCGGTGGTGGGGATACAGCCAGCGCGGTAAGACAATTTAAGGTTGTGGATAAAATGAGTCATGTTTCAACTGGCGGAGGCGCAAGTTTAGAGTTGCTGGAAGGCTTGGAACTGCCGGGAATTGTTGCTTTAAAAGACCGAACCTGATTTTATTGTAGGGGATTAAATTGAAATCAAAAAAAACTGATTGTTGGGGTTTTAGTTTAATGGAAATGCTTGCGGTAATCGCAATAATTTCTGTGTTAATGGGGATGATTTTAAGCGGTGGAAATCAAGCAAAGCAGCACGCGCGGATATATAAAACTAAAGCAATGATTGCTTCTTTAGATACCGCCTTAGCTTTATATCATACTGATTTTGGTGCTTATCCCGGAGCAGGTAATCAAAACCTGGTTAATCTTTTAGCTGATGCCGCAACATATTCTGGGAATAATGATTGGCATGGTCCGTATATATCATTTAAAAAACAGGACCTTAACGGGGTTATTCCCGGGGCAACGGTAATCGATGCTTGGGGATATGATTATTATTATAGTTTGGGAACAGTCCCTGCGTATAAAATCTGGTCGCGTGGGCCGGATATGCAGAATGATAATGGAATGAATGATGATCTAATTAGTTGGTAAGTGAGCACATGATTTACAGAGCATAGCGATGTAAATCATATGTGCGAACTTATCCCGCCGAGGTTTGGCGGGATTTGGATGAAGTTAATATAAATGGGAGGAGAATAATAATGCGTAAACCGATTATGGCTGGTAATTGGAAGATGAATAAAACAATAACTGAAGCTTTGGATCTTGTGCGCCAGCTCAGCATGGAACTGAAAGACATCAAGGACGTAGATATCTTGGTTTGTCCGGCATTTACAGCATTGCATAGTGTGAGCCAGGCGGTTGAGGGGTCTAATATAAAAATGGGCGCGCAGAATTTATTTTGGGAAGAAAAAGGCGCTTTTACCGGAGAAGTATCTGCTTTGATGTTAAAAGATACACATTGCGAATATGTTATTCTTGGCCATTCTGAAAGACGGAGTATTTTTAAAGAAACTAATGATCAGGTAAATAAGAAAATAAAAGCCGCGCTAAAAGCGGATTTATTACCGATTCTTTGTGTTGGCGAAAGATTGCAGGAACGCGAAGATGATAAAACTTATGATGTTATCGCTGATCAAGTTAAAGGTTCATTGGCGGATATCAGCGCTGATGAACTAAAAAATATTATCATTGCCTATGAACCCGTTTGGGCAATTGGTACTGGAAAAGTTGCTAGTCCTGAACAAGCACAGGAAGTGCATGCTTTTATCAGAAAACTTATATCTGATAATTTCGGAGTGGAGACAGCCCAGGGCTTAAGGATTCAGTATGGGGGAAGTGTGAAACCGGATAATATCAAAGACTTGATTAATCAGCCGGATATTGATGGAGCCTTAGTTGGAGGCGCAAGTTTAAAAGCCGAAGATTTTATTCAGTTAGTCCAAGCTTGTTCAATAGAAGATTAACCTGATTAAAAGGGATAAAGACTATTGATTAATTAAAACTACTGCTAGTTATAACTTGTTGGACCATGATTTAAATTAGTGATTTTTTCTTCTGGGGTAAAGATGCTGAATAAACAAAAAATATTAAGCGAATTTCTCGAAGCTAAAGGGCTCGCTAATTCTCTGCAGCTTGAGCAGGCTAGGCAAATTCAACAGCGTGTGCAGAAGAGTATTGACGATATTCTTAAAGATTTAGGGATTATTTATGATGATAATCTTTCGCGGCTGATCATCGAAGAACTCGGGATTACTTATATTGATGGATTAAATTACTCTTTTGAAAAAAAGGTAATAGAATTAATCAATCCTTTCTTTGCTAAACGTTTTAGAATTATTCCTCTTAAAATAGAGTCAGAGAAACTTTTGGTAGCTTTAGATGAACCGATAAATTTTTTGTCATTGGATTATTTTTCCGAAACTCTCGGGCTTATTGTAGAAGCGGAACTGATAACAAAAAAAAATATGGATTATTTGCTGAAAACTTATTATCAGTCAGAGGAAGATACAACTGTTTCTGATAATAGCTCGCTGGGTTCGGAAGCAAATTATCCGGAAGATGATGCTCCGGTTATTCATTTAGTCAGCATGTTAATTTCCGACGCTTATCAAAAAAGAGCAAGTGATATTCATATTGAACCGATGTATGATTCTTTAAGGATTCGTTATCGAATCGACGGAATTTTGAGACAGGTTGAATCTCCGGATAAAAATCTGCAGTCTTCGATACTTAGCAGAATTAAATTAATGGCTGGTTTGAATATTGCTGAAAAAAGATTACCGCAAGACGGCAGAATTAGAACAATAGTAAACAATAAGGAATTTGATTTAAGAATTTCAACTCTGCCAGCGCACTATGGGGAAAGTGTGGTATTGCGGATCTTGGATAGACGAGTTATCCGGATTGAAGAAATGGGTTTTTCTCCTGCCCAGATAGAGAGTTTTAAAAACATTGTGAAAATGCCCAATGGAATAGTTCTGGTGACAGGTCCTACTGGCAGCGGAAAAAGCACAACGCTTTATGGCGTGTTAAATAGTATTAATCGTTCTAAGAAAAAAATATTGACAGTTGAAGATCCGGTTGAGTATCAGATAAACGGAATAAATCAAGTGCAGGTAAAAACAAAAATCGGATTAACTTTTGCCATGGTGTTAAGATCAATGTTAAGACAAGCTCCGGATATTATAATGGTTGGAGAAATCCGCGATCTTGAGACCGCGAAAATCGCGGTACAGTCGGCGCTTACTGGCCATCTGATTTTTAGTACACTACATACAAATGACGCGCCAAGCGCGGTGGCAAGAATTGTTGATATGGGAATAAAACCGTATCTTGTCGGAGCTACTTTGCAGGCTGTTTTGGCGCAGCGGTTGATTCGGCTGCTTTGTCCTGATTGCAAGCAAGCCTATAAGCCGCCTAAAGATGAAATTAGAATTTTAGAAATCGACCCAAACAGTGATACTAATATTTTTAAAGCCAAAGGTTGTCCGCTTTGTGCTAATACCGGGTATTTGGGGCGTACAGGTATTTTTGAACTATTAATGATTGATGAAAAAATCAGACGTTTAGCTGGCGATTATGTGTCCAGCAGTGTTATTAGAGAACAGGCCAGAGCATCAGGCATGACTACCTTAAAAGAACATGCTCGGGATAAAGTGTTGCAGGGGTTGACTACATTTCAGGAACTTGTCCGAGTAACTCAGAGTGATGTGGATTGATATAGGGGGAGGATAAAAATATGGCAGATATTGGTGAATTATTACAGCTATGCGTTAAGCATAATGCTTCGGATATGCATTTAACTGTGGGCAAACCGCCAACGCTTCGGATCGACGGATCATTAATGTCTTTAAATTATGAACCGCTGGGGCCTGAAGGCACAGAGGCGCTGATGAAGTCAATAACCAGTAATGATAATCAACGGCGGATTCAGGAAGTGGGCGGAGTTGATTTTGGTTTTGCCTTTGAAAAAATAGCCAGATTCAGGGTGTCTGTTTATAAACAAAAAGGACATTATGGTTTGACTTTGCGTTTAATTCCCACTCATTTGCTTAGCTTTCAGGAAATTGGCGTTAGTGATGTGGTAAAACAGCTGCTTTACCGTCCGCGTGGCTTAATTTTAGTTACCGGCCCAACTGGGTCTGGGAAAACCACAACTTTGGCGACAATGACGGATTTTATAAATACTGAGCGCGACGCGCATATTATTACAATTGAAGATCCCATAGAATATTACCATAGTCATAAGAAAGGAATTATCACGCAAAGGGAATTAGGAGTAGATGTGCCTAGTTTTAGTGAAGCATTGATAAAAGGCTTGCGTCAAAATCCGGATGTAATCTTAGTTGGTGAAATGAGAGATCTGGCAACTATTGAGGCGGCAATTTTAGCCGCGGAGACAGGCCATTTAGTTATGGCTACACTGCATACAACCAGCGCGGCAAGAACTGTAGACAGAATTATTGATGTTTTTCCTCCTAATCAGCAGGAACAGATAAGGACTCAATTATCCACATCAATATTAGCGGTAATTTCGCAGCAATTGATTGTTAAAGCTTCGGGCAGAGGCAGAATCGCGGCGTTTGAGATCATGATTAATACTGCTTCGATTCAAAATCTTATCAGAGAAAAGAAAACATATAGAATTACTTCTGATTTGCAGACCGGAGCAAAGTATGGGATGAGGACATTTGATTCTTCTTTATATGAATTATACTCAAAAGGCATAATCCGCTCAGAAGACGCGATTGATAAAGCATTTGATCAAGATGGAATGCGCGCAAAAGTTGAAGGAAAACTATAATAAATATTGTTTGTAAATCCATGTTATTTAGGAAGCAAATATGAGTGATCTGTTTAGATTTAAAACAATAGGCACTATTTTACAAGAACGCGGCTTGATAAGTAAAGCCGATCTGAAAGAAGGGCTTGAAAGTCAAAAAACAAGCGGACTGCCTTTGGGTAAGATTCTTGTAACTATGGGGATTATTACTGAAGGACAACTGCTTAAAGCTTTAGGTATTCAAGCGAAGTTGGAAATAATTGAACTGGAACAATTTTCTGTTCCGGCTGAGGTTCTGGATAAAATCCCGGGATCAATTGCCCGTTTGTATAATATTCTTCCCTTAAGTCTTGAGCCCGGAACTCTTACCATCGCGACCGCTGATCCGTTTAATTTTAGTATAATCGACGATTTGCGGTTCATGTTCAATTGTAATATTAAAGCTAAAATAGCGACTAGAGTCAGTATCGCGGAGGCAATAAAAAAATATTACGGTTCTGATCTGGAAAGTGTTGATGAAATTTTTTCTGAGATTAGCCATAATATCCCAGAACTTATCGAAGAAGCATCGCGCGCGGATAATATTGAAGAACTTTCAGCGCAGTTGCCGATTGTCAAACTGATAAATTTAATTCTTATCCAGGCAATTAAAAAGAAGGCTTCTGATATTCATTTTGAACCTTTTCAGGATGAATTTAAAATACGGTATCGTTTAGACGGCGTGCTTTATGATATTGTTTCACCCCCGAAAATTCTGCACGTAGCCATAAGTTCCCGGATTAAGGTTATGGCGAATTTAAACATAGCGGAAACAAGATTACCGCAAGATGGGCGTACGCTTGTGCGGATTGCCGGAAGAATGGTTGATATGCGCGTATCAACTTTACCAACAATTTTTGGGGAAAGTGTTGTTATTAGAATATTAGATAAAACAACAGTTCAATTATCACTGGATGATTTGGGTTTTAAGGAAGATATAAAAAATAAAATATATTCCTTGATAAAAAAACCGTATGGGATAATCCTGAGTACAGGGCCTACGGGATGCGGTAAAACAACAACTCAATATTCAGCATTAAGCCAGATAAATACAATTGAACAAAAAATAATTACGGTTGAAGATCCCGTAGAATTTGATTTGCCTGGTTTAATTCAGGTTTCAGTTCGGCCAAAAATTAATTTCACATTTCCCGTTGCCTTGCGGCATATACTTCGACAGGATCCAGATATCATTATGGTTGGAGAAATTCGTGACACGGAAACTGTGCAAATGGCAATTCACGCTTCTTTGACCGGGCATCTTGTTTTTTCCACACTACATACTAATGACGCTCCCAGCGCGGTAACAAGATTAATTGATATGGGGGTGGAACCTTTTTTAATCGCATCTGCTGTGGAGGCGGTTTTGGCCCAAAGACTTGTTCGCTGTATCTGTTTAAATTGTAAACAAGAATATGTGCCGACAAAAAAAGAGTTTATGGAATCAGTGATTGATCTATCAGAATTGGATAATCAGAAATTTTACAAAGGTTCTGGCTGCGGGCAATGTAATAATTCAGGGTATCGGGGGAGGGTCGGTATTTTTGAATTAATGGTATTAGATGAGGATTTGCGCTCTTTGGTCCTTGACCGGGCAACTGTTGGGCAATTGCGCAATCAGGCAATTAAAAATGGGATGAGGACATTGCGGGAAGACGCATTGTTAAAAGTGGTCCAAGGGATAACGACTTTAGAAGAGCTGATTAATATAAGTTCTAATTATTAATAATCCAATATACAACCAAAATAGAAAACAGTGCAAATGGAAAAATTCAATTATGTAGCTGTAAAAAAAGATGGTTCGGATATTAAGGGTGTTGTCGAAGCAGTTCATTTGAATGATGCTTTGACTAAGATTAAGGCAATGGGCTATTTTCCTTCTAAAGTTTTGCCTGAGACAAAAAACAAAAAAAAAGAATCTTTAGCCGCGGCTTTATTGGGAAGACTGAATTTCTTAAAAGTATCGGCTACTAAAATTAAAGATATAGATCTGGTGATTTTTACCAGACAGCTTTCAGTTTTGCTTGATGCTGGTTTATCTTTAGTCCGGGGTTTGCACGCTTTGCAAAAACAGTCCCGGTTTAAATCAATGAATCAAATTATTTCTGATATTGTTGATATGATTGAATCCGGCAGAGCGTTTAGCGATGCTTTGGCGCATTATCCGGAAACTTTTTCTAAAGTATACATCAATATCGTTAAAGCCGGAGAAACCGGGGGAGCGATGGATCAGGTATTGCGGCGTTTGGCTGATTTTTTAGAAAGAAATTTTAAATTAAAACAAAGAATTAAGGCTGCTTTGATTTATCCTAGCCTTGTGCTTACTGTATCCGTCGCGATTTTAATTCTGATCATTGTATTTGTTATTCCTAAATTCATGGAAATGTTTCAGGATACTGGAATAGCCTTACCTTTTTTAACTCTGACAGTTATGTCTTTAAGTGATTTTATGTTAACCAAGTGGTATGTATTTGTCGGGGGCATTGGTTTATTAATAGGTTTCTATAAAATATTGCTGCGTAATTTTACGTTTCGTAAATATATTGATAATTTAAAATTAAATATTCCGGTTATTGGAAGCTTAACCCAAAAAATTATTGCCGCGCGTTTTTCGCGGACGCTTTCAACTTTATTATCCGGCGGAGTGCCGATATTGCGTGCTTTGGAATTAACCAAAGAGGTTAGTGACAATGAAGTAGTGGCAACTGCGATTGCTGATGTTTCCGAGCATGTTCGGGAAGGAGGTTTTATTTCTAAAGTATTAGAGCATAATCCGGCATTTCCGCAGTTGATGGTTAATATGATTGCTGTTGGAGAGGAAAGCGGTGCTTTGGATAAGATGCTGGCTAAAGTTGCCGATACCTATGACGAAGAAGTGGATGTTACGGCTAATTCGTTAACCTCGCTTTTAGAGCCTTTTTTGGTTATTATCATGGGTGGTGTTGTTTTGTTAATTGTTTTAGCAATGTTTTTACCTTTACTGACCTTGATTCAATCCCTAACTTAGTGATATTAAATGAGTTAACATTTATCTTTTGAATTTTTAGTTTTATGTTTAAAATAAATTTAGCAGTTAGATGTTGACAAACCGTTATAAATATGTTATATATTATGTATATTATGTATATTATGTAATATATTATGTATATTATGTAATATATAAGACTTATAGTTTCTGTATAAGCCATTTTTAAGACAAGAGTCTTGCCTTTTAAAAAAGCCTTTTCAAGGGAATGAATAGGTGACTATGGTTGCTGAAAAGATCTTAGTAACTTACCTGGTTAAATTTAAAAAAGGATATATAATGTTTAGGTTGTTTTATGTCTATTGATAAAAATATATTTTTAGGTATTGATATTGGTTCAAGTTCCCTGAAAATTGCTCTTTTGAGCAAGGAAAAAGGCGGCAGGATCAAATTACTCAAAGCAGTTTGTGATGAATATACCAGTTATCCGATAACCGCGGATAATCAAAATCAAACCGAATTACTCTCCTATTTTTTAAAAAAATTTCTAATTAAAGAGAATATTAGTCGTGATACTCGGATCGGCATATCTATTGCCGGGCAATCTGCTTTTGTTAGATTGGTTAAAGTTCCAATCACAGCTCCGGAAAAATTAAGGCAGATAGTGCTTTATGAGACTCAGCAGCAGGTTCCTTTTCCAATTAAAGAAGTTGTTTGGGATTTTCAGATATATGGTCGGGATAAGAAGCAATTAAGTGTGCTTTTGGCAGCTGTAAAAAAAGAGCTGACTGGTTCTATTTTAAGTGTGATCAGTGATTTTTCATTGAATGTTGAGTTTATCGACGTAAGTAATCTGGCTTTGTACAATTGTTTGCATTATTTTTATCGTGATCTTAAGGAAACTCTAGTTCTGGACATTGGCGCGAAGACGACAAATATTATTATTATCAATGAGGGGAAAATTTGGACAAGAAGTTTGCCTATAGGCGGTCAGGATATTACTGATTCAATTGCCGCTACTCTCAAAATTGATATTGCTTTGGCTGAAAAAGTTAAAAGGGAACAAGGTAAGGTTTTGATGCTTTATTATGGGCAAAAGCTTTCTCAAGACACCGAGGAACAGAAAATCGCGGAGTCAATTACCGAGATACTTACTGATATGACCAATGAAATTGTTAAGACCTTGAATTTTTATAAGTCTCAGCATAAATCAGATATGAATTTTAAAAAAGTATTGTTGACCGGCGGTGTTAGCAAAATAGATAATATTGATAAGTTTTTCGAAAACAGTCTGTCCCTTAGTGTTGAAAAATTGGATTATTTGAATTTTCTGGGGTTTAGTTCAAATATTGATGTATCAATCAATGAATTTCTTGGCCCGGCAATTGGTTTAGCTTTGCGAGGTCATGGCCGCTCAATGCTGAATATTAATTTATTGTCTCAAGAACATTTGCAAAAGAAAAATTTTAGAAAAAAAGTCCCATTTATTCTCAGCGCTTGTGTGTTTCTCGGATTAATATTGCTGGGTTTTTTTATGCTGTTATTGAGCCAGAATAGGCAGCTTTTAGATTATTCAAATGAAATAAATAATCAGGTTGATAAATATGAACAAGCATCCAAACAATTAGACGCTTTGCAGAAAGAAATTAATGCTGTTAAGAATAATCAGAAGGCATTGAATGTGATTATCGACGCGCGTTATCTGGTAATAGAAATTCTCAGTGAGATTACTAAATCTATGCCTGGGGCCGTCTGGATTAAGAATTTTGATTTGAATTTAGAACTTAATACTCTAGTTCTTGAGGGAAATTGCGGACATGATTTAAATGCTGTAGATTATTTTCAAAATCAAATCAAGTCACAAGAAATTTTTAAAGATGTAAAGGTGAGTACTGTTGATAAAAAGGCAGATGGCAGTATTGATTTCTCATTGACGATATTTATAAACAAATAGAGATTTACACAATGGAAATATTTTTAATTAAAAAATTCAAAAAAACATTCGCGATTATTGGGCTTATCGGAATTTTTTGTGCCGTGCTGATAGTCGCGATAATCGCCGCTGGTTTGTTAAATTCCAGTTTAAATCTGAAATTAGGGGATTTAGAAAAGAAACTTATTGTTTATAAGAAAACTCTGGGCAGCAATCCTGAGCAAATGATCGCAAGTCGAAAAACATACAAAAGCCAGTTATTAAATAAGAATGAGCAGATTAATAGTATGTTTACAAAGGCAAATTTTCCTAGCAGTACGCCACTTTCTTTTAAACAGCTTTTGTTTGTAACTCAGGATAGGTTAAAAGCTAAGTCGCTGAAAAAGAACATAACCTTACCTTTAGGGTTGGGATTTGATGAATACAAAATAAATGTTCCGGAGGCGGATATTACCGATGTTTTAACCCAAGAATTAAGCGTTGTCGAGGAACTTATTAATGGGGCAATAGATAGTGGTGTGAGCTCAATTGATAATATTAAATTATCACATCAGAAACTTTCTCTGGCAGCTGGCGAGCAGAGTTTTAGATATCTTCCTATTTCCTTATCAATTAAATCCGGTTCGGGACAAATGAAAGCTTTTTTAATGAATATTTCAAAAATGCCTGGAGTTTTTGTAATTAAACAATTAAAAGTAAAGAACATTGAACAAAATAAAAATTTATTGTCAACGGACATAACTTTGAAATTTATTGAGATATAAAAGATATGAATAATATATATGCTAAGTTAGATAAAATAGTTTGTTTTAGTATGGCAGGATTACTGCTTGTCAGCAGTAATTTGTTTATCGCTAAAAGTTATAATTATAAACTATTGATTGAACAAAAGAAAAATGCTTTAAATGCTGAAATTAAAGATGAAACTAAGGTATCAGAGAAAGAAAATTTATTTTTAGATATCGAAGGGAAAGCATCCCTTGATTTACTGGCAATAAAAAGAAACATTTTTGTCCCGTTTGAAAATGATGAAAAGCGCGTAGCGATTGATAATCCTGTTCTGGTACTGCTGGATATTTTATATAAGCCTCTTGGTTTTCAATACCAAGGAAGGATTATCTATCCTAATGGTCAGCTCGTGGCTCAGATCAACGCGAATAATAAAAGTTACTTAGTTAAACTGGGGGAGAATGTGGCAAATTATAAGGTGGAACATCTTGATAAAGATTCAATTGTTCTAAAAAGTAAAAAGGGAGAGTTTTTAGATATTAAATATCTAAAAACAGCTTTTTCTGATGAATTGATGGCAAAAATTAAAGACAATATTTCCGGAAATATTGAAACAGTTTATAAAAACAGTACTATATATGGCTATAAGGTGCTTGACATAGACAAAGATTTTGTGATATTGTCTAAGTTAGGGCAGCATCTAAGGTTACAGAAAGGAATGGTGCAAACGCAATGAAACGGTTAATCCTCTGTTTACTTATAATATCTTTTTTCTTAAATATGAATCTAAATGTTTTTGCTGAGGAAGCGGGTATGTCGGCTTTTGAGCAGGATCGGGCCTGGGGTTTAGCTAATCAAATCGCTCAGCAAAAAAATTCAATCGCGCATACAAATACAGAGAATTTAAGTTCAGGTATGTCGGATTTGATTAACAAAGGTTATGATGCGTGGGCAAATCTGGAATTTGAAAAAGCAAAAGCATTTTTCAACGCGGCTTTAAGTATAGAACCGAATAATTCAGAAATCGCGGAAATTGTTTATGGCTTGGAAAAAGCGCAATTAGAATATGAGCGGAGTCAAGTTAAAACAGAATTATTGCTTTTGCAGGGAAAAAGAATGCTTGATTCAGAAAAGGCTTGGTTGATTGAGCCTCCGAAAACAACTAGTTCCACCGGGCAAATACAAAAACAGTCAATCTCTAGTTTAAAAGAAAAGGCAATGGCGAAAAATGTAAGCGTTGATTTTACTAACGCGCAGATTAGTAATGTGCTTGAATTTTTGTCTGAGGTAAGCGGAATCAATATAATCATGGATCAGGCGGCAGTGGCTAGCGCCGGCAATATTGGCATACATCTTAAAGAGGTGAGTTTAGTGCAGGCTTTGGAATCAATATTACGCTCAAAAGGATTAGCTTATCGTTTTGAAAGTGATTTTATCTGGGTTAGTTCGCAATCTGATATTAGCAATGAAAGTTTAGTTATTCGCATATATAATCTTTCGCAGGGCTTAGCTAGTTTTACTTATTTTACGACTTTTGATACGGTTACTGTTGAAGGCGTGCGAGCGGATAATAAAATAATTTTAGGCGAAGCAGCCCAAGATGAAGAAGGTTCAGATATCTCAGGGGTTAGAACTTTTGAAGGAATAAAAGTCGGCGGACCGAGCGGCGTATCGGGTAAGGTTACAATGACAATTGAAGATGTTTTGAAACAAGTGGTTGATTGGCCTGAGTCAAGTAGGATATTTTTAGATAATCGGACAAGTACGCTTATTGTGCGGAATACGCCGACTAACTTAGCAATTTTAGAAGAAGTTATCGCAGCGCTTGATGTAAATCCGCCTCAGGTTATGATTGAAGCAAGATTTGTCGAAATTGGAGAAGATGATTTATATGCTTTAGGACTTACCGCTGTTGGTGAAGTTACTGGACAAGGCGCAGCAGCTCCTACATCCTTTCCGTTTAACAAAAATAATAATGGAAAATTTGCTTCGGCGTTTCCTTCACCAGCAACTGATGAATTTAATTACGGTAAACTGGATTTTTCTCAATTTCAGGCAGTTATTTCCGCGATTGAGAGCAATGGAAAGAGTAACACACTTTCTTCACCGAAAATCACTACGATTAGCGGGCAGGAGGCAATAATTAAGATAGTAAAAGAATATCGATATCCCACAAAATATGAAATCGAAGTATTGAAGGTAGAAGATGCACAGGGTAATACAGTTACCCAATCTTTTCCTGTTCCGGTTGAATTTACAACTCGCGATATCGGGATAATTTTAAAAGTTACGCCAAATGTCGGAGCTGATGAGAAAACAATTAATATGACGGTTATTCCAGAGGTTAGTGAGTTTGATGTAACTAAAGATTTTTTTAACTATGGAACTGATGAAAGACCGTTTTTACAGCCTTTCTTTAATACGCGAAACGCGACAGCCAGTATAATTGTAAATAATAATGAAACAGTTGTCATGGGCGGGCTTATGCGGGAAACAGTAGAACAAGGAGTTGACCGGATTCCGGTGCTGGGCAGTATTCCTTTGATTGGCAATTTATTTAGCCGCAAGGTAGATAATAAACAAAAAAGAAACTTGTTGATTTTTGTTACTGCTAGAATAATCAGTCCAACAGGACAGACAGTAGTTAAAAAATAGATTTATTTTTAATACTGTCAAACTATAACCACTTAAAACATGGGTACACGCCGCATTGTATAAATCCCTAGATAAGTTAGCATAAGGCATATCTAATATTGATGCAGAGAAAAAAACTGTTTCTGGTTGATGGGAATTCCTATATTTATCGGGCATATTATGCTATCGGTGAGTTGACAACATCAACAGGCATTCCTACCGGTGCGGTTTTTGGTTTTGTAACAATGTTGAATAGATTAAAAGCAGAGGCGGCGCCGGATTATCTTGCGGTTTGCTTTGATTTAAAAGGCCCGACCCTGCGGCATGGCGGAGAAGTGGATTATAAAAAAGACCGCAAGCCAATGCCGGAAGATCTTATCAGCCAGATGCAGGTAGTTAAAGAAGTTATTGGGGCTTATGGTATTCCGATCTTTCAGTTATCCGGATATGAAGCGGATGATATTATCGCGACTTTAGCGGTGAAATTCAAAAATGAGGTTGATGTTTATATCGCCAGCAGTGATAAAGATATGTTGCAACTAGTGGATAATTATGTTAAAATTTATAATCCACAAAAAGAAAAGAAAATTGTTGATCATGATCAGGTTTTTGAGAAATTTAAAGTAACTCCCAGTCAAATAACTGACCTTTTAGCTTTAGCCGGAGATAGTTCAGATAGTATTCCAGGAGTGCCGGGGATTGGGCCAAAAACAGCCGCAGAACTATTGTCTGAGTTTAAAGATCTTGAAGGTATTTTAAACAATACTGATAAAATTACCCAAAAAAAAAGAAAACAGCTGCTTGAAGAATTCGCGGATCAGGCCCGCTTGAGTAAGAAATTAGCAACAGTAATTACTGATGCTCCGATTGATGTTTCGCTGGAAAGGCTTAAAGGGACTGCCCCGGATACTCAGAACTTAAGAAATATTTTTCAAAAATTGGAATTTAAAAATTTGTACCGTAATTTAGTTGATCAGGTACCAAAAGAGAATATTGGTTTAAACACACAGCAAATCAACTCGAATGAAGAGTTGTATAATTTATCTCTTGAACTAAAAAAAGAGAAAACTTTTTCTTTCTGCGTTCGGACTGACAATGAAAATCCGGATAATATTAAAAGCATAGAAATTAGTACTGATCGGCAATCTTTGGTTAGGATTATTTTAAATAGTCAGTTAACAATTCTGGATATTAAGCGGCAATTAGAAGAAATTTTTTCAAATCTGAATACACTCAAAATCAGCTACGACATAAAGAGTCTGTGTGTAATTTTCGCGAAAAACAATATTGTCTTAGATGGACCGTTTTTTGACATAATGGTGGGCGCTTATTTATTAGAGCCAGGAGCAAGCCGCAGGACTCTGGGCGATATTGCCGGAGATTATATCGCGAGAAATATAGATTATGATATCCAGGCAATTGAGCAGATAAACATAAAAGATGTTTTAGAGCAAGAGCTTGAAACAAAAGAGTTAATAGAGCTTTTCAATACTGTTGAAATGCCTTTAATCAGAGTCTTAGCTGTTATGGAATGCGCGGGTATAAAAATAGATAAAGATTTGCTGTGTTCCATGGACAAAAGCATAGAAAATAAATTAGAGCTGCTTACCGCCCAAATCTATAAAACAAGCGGTTGTGAATTTAATATAAATTCACCAAAGCAGCTGGGTGATATTTTATTTGATAAATTAAACTTGACTGTTGGTAAAAAGGGGAAAAGCGGTTTTTCAACAAATGGAGAAGTGCTTAAACAGCTCTCTTTAGAGCATGAATTGCCGGCAATGATTTTGGAATATCGGGAGTTGGCAAAACTTAGATCAACATATGTTTTGGGTTTGCTTGACTTAATTGTTCCTTTAACTTCTCGAATTCATACAACTTTTAATCAAACAGTTACCGCGACCGGCAGACTTAGTTCCAGCACGCCTAATCTGCAGAATATTCCAGTCCGGACAGATATCGGGCGAAAGATTCGCGCGGCTTTTATTAGTAAAGCGGCTGATTGGAGCTTATTATCCGCTGATTATTCGCAGATTGAATTAAGAGTTTTAGCGCATTTGTCAGAAGATGAACATTTGATCAGAGCTTTTAATCAGGATTTAGATATTCATACTTTCACAGCTACTTTGATTTTTGATATACCCAGTGAAAAAGTAGATACAAAAATGCGTTATTTGGCTAAAAGAGTTAATTTTGGAATAATTTACGGAATGGGCGCATACGGTTTAGCCAGAGATATTGATGTGTCGCACGCGGAAGCTAAAAAATTTATTCAGGAATATTTTAAACGATATCCTTCAGTCCAAGAATATTTGCAAAAACAGATTGATCAAGCCAGACAAAGCGGGTATGTCACAACTTTGCTTAATCGGAGGCGTTATATACCGCAAATAAACACAAAAAACGCGATGCAGCGAAGTTTTGCTGAACGCACCGCGATGAATACACCGATTCAGGGCACGGCAGCTGATTTAATTAAAGTAGCGATGATTAATGTCTTAGATCAATTAAATCAAGGCAAGCTTAAGTCGGTGATGCTTTTACAGGTACATGATGAATTGGTTTTTGATGTTCCGGATGATGAACTTGAACAGGTAAAAAAAATAGTCAAACAATGCATGGAAAGTGTTTTTAAGCTTAAGGTGCCGATTAAAGTTGATTTAAAATCAGGTAAAAATTGGAGAGATATGCAGTAAAGTTTTAAAAAATGGGGGGGAATGGTAAGCATGCTTCGCAGGGGGGGATTATGAAAGTATTATTTTGTAGTTCGGAAGTTGTGCCTTTCGCAAAAACCGGTGGATTAGCTGATGTTGCCGGAACCTTGCCTCCGGAACTTGCTAATTTGGGTGTAGAGATAAAAGTTGTATTGCCTTATTATAAAAGCATTGAAACAAAAAAATTTAAAATAAAAAAAATAGATAAAGATACCGCTGTAGCAGTTATTCAAAATAATGTAGAGGTTTATTTTATAGAAAATAAAAAGTATTTTGACCGGGCTAGTCTGTATCAATATAACGGGGTGGATTATCGAGACAATCTGGAAAGATTTACTTATTATTGCCAGCAAACACTGAAATTGGCAAAAAAAATAAAATTTAAACCGGATATTATCCATTGCAATGATTGGCAAAGCGCTTTAATTCCGATTTATTTGAAAACTATTTATAAAAAAGATGTTTTTTATAAAAAAACAAAAACTGTTTTTACAATCCATAATTTGGGATATCAAGGCCTTTTTCCTAAAGAGGATTTAGCTTTAACCGGACTGAGTGATGCTGTTTTTTCAATTGATGGATTAGAGTTTTACGGAAGAATAAATCTACTTAAAGGCGGGTTGTTATTTTCCGATAAAATTACGACAGTAAGCGCTACTTATGCTGAAGAAATTCAAACCCCTCAATTTGGCTGCGGTTTAGAAGGGGTATTACAGAAAAGGAAAAGTGATTTATCCGGGATTTTGAACGGGATTAATTGTCAGGATTGGGATCCGAAAAAAAATAAAGCTTTAACAAAAAACTATGGTCCGGATGATATTGAAGGTAAATATAATAATAAAACTAACCTGCAGAAAATCTGTAAACTTAAGGTCAATAATCGCATTCCTTTACTGGGAATTATAACTCGATTAGCCGATCAAAAAGGGCTGGATATTCTGGCAGAAGTTATTGATAAAATAGTTCAGATGCCGATTCAGTTTGTATTATTAGGTACTGGCGATCCTAAGTATCACAAGTTATTTGAGAGTATAAAGGATAAATATAAAAACACCGCGATCTATCTTTCTTTTGATCCTAAATTAGCTTATAAGATTTACGCGGGATCAGATATGTTTTTAATGCCGTCTTATTACGAGCCATGCGGACTTGGGCAGTTAATAAGTCTTAATTTCGGGACAATTCCGATAGTGCGCAAGACCGGAGGATTGGCTGATACGGTTGTTGATTATGATCCTTTCAGCAAAAAAGGGAACGGGTTTGTTTTTGATAATTACCAATCAGGCGCATTGCTGGAAACAATAAAAAGAGCATTGTGTGTTTATCATGATGCCGAAGAGTGGAAAAGACTTGTTCGCGGCGCGATGAAATGTAATTTTTCCTGGGAAGCATCAGCCAGCGAGTATTATACGCTTTACAAAAAAACCATTGGTTCAAAAAAATAAGATAGCTGTTATTTTATGAATAATAAACTGAGAGTGATTGGTTTGACTGGCGGATTAGCCAGTGGAAAAAGCACAGTTGCTAAAATGTTTGCTGATTTGGGCGCGGTGACGCTTGATGCCGACTTGATTGGACATAAAGCGCTTGGACAAAATTCTCCCTGCTATGAGAAAATTAAAAAACGATTCGGCAGCAAAGTTTTAGACGATAACGGAACGATAAATAGAAAGAAATTGGCGGAAGTCGCTTTTAAAAACACTAAGGAACAAAAAGCGCTTTGCGCGATAATTCATCCTTGGGTTTTTGACTATATTGACAAAAAAATAATATTTTATCATAAGGACAAAGATTTAAAATTGCTGATTGTCGAAGCCGTATTACTTATTGAATCAGGCTTGTACCGTAAAATGGATCTGAATATTGTGGTAAAAGCGAAGCAGTCTCAACAGCTTTTAAGAACAAAACTTAATAGAAATATGGATGGGAAATCCGCGAAACAGCGAATGCGGTATCAGTTAAAGCAGTCGGAGAAAATTAGGTACGCTGATTATGTTATTGATAATCGCGGCACTTTTAAAAATACAGAATCGCAAGTGAAAAAAATAGCAGTTAAATTATTAAAAAATTGATTAAATAATGTTTGGGGCAGTTAAATGCTTTAAACAAAAAAAGTGAGGGAGTGTATGAAACCACAGAAACCAGAGAGAGCAAAACCAACCAGGGCTGACAGTAATTCTCGTTATCCAATGCATAGTTCCCGGCCTAAACCGCTACAGACAGTAGAGCGTAAACCAATGGAAAGACATCAGACTGACGGCGGAATATATATTGGTGAACTT
Organism: Candidatus Omnitrophota bacterium; assembly: GCA_018817585.1. GTDB lineage: Bacteria > Omnitrophota > Gorgyraeia > B26-G9 > B26-G9 > JAHITE01. The sequence continues at coordinate 26,678 of JAHITE010000119.1, read as the reverse complement.
AAAAAAATGAGCGGTGCCGGGTTAATAAAAATCGCTAAGGAATTAAAAGTCGCGGGAATTAGCGGTGTGCGCAAACAGGATCTTATTTTTAAAGTTTTGCAAGCGCAAGCGGAAAAAGCCGGGAATATGTTTGGAGAAGGAATTTTGGAAATATTGCCGGATGGATTTGGTTTTTTAAGATCACCTAATTATAATTATCTGCCTTGTCCCGATGATATTTATATTTCTCCTAGTCAAATAAGAAAGTTTAATTTAAAAACCGGAGATACTGTCAGCGGACAGATCCGCCCGCCTAAAGAAGGTGAGCGTTATTTCGCGCTGTTAAAGGTTGAGGCAGTTAATTTTGAAGCCCCGGAAAAAGTAAAAGACAAAATTCTTTTTGATAACCTGACTCCGCTTTATCCTGAATCACGTTTAATCTTGGAAACTGATTCGGAAGATGTCTCGACTCGGATTATGGATTTGTTTACCCCCATCGGAAAAGGACAGCGGGGTTTAATCGTAGCGCCTCCCTATAGCGGGAAAACTGTTTTATTACAGAAAATAGCAAATAGTATAATTGCCAATAATGAGGATGTTGTGCTTATTGTTTTGCTGATCGATGAACGTCCTGAAGAAGTTACGGATATGCAGCGTTCGGTTAAAGCAGAAGTAATCAGCTCTACTTTTGATGAGCCGCCAGAGAGGCATGTTCAGGTAGCGGAAATTGTTTTGGAAAAAGCAAAACGATTAGTTGAGTGCGGAAGAGATGTCGTGATATTATTAGATAGTATAACCCGTTTGGCTCGAGCGCATAATACAGTTGTTCCGCATTCCGGAAAGATATTATCTGGTGGTGTTGATTCAACTGCTTTGCAAAAACCAAAACGTTTTTTTGGAGCCGCGCGAAATATTGAAGAAGGCGGATCCTTGACTATTCTGGCAACAGCCCTGGTTGATACGGGAAGCAGAATGGATGAAGTTATTTTCGAAGAATTTAAAGGTACGGGTAATATGGAATTACAGCTTGATCGTAATTTGTTTCAGAGACGGATTTATCCGGCGATTGATATTAAACGTTCAAATACCCGTAAAGAGGAATTATTGGTTGATCCAGAAGAATTAAAGCTTATTTGGATTTTGCGTAAAGCGCTTAATGAGTTGAGCAGTGTAGAAGCAATGGAGCTGCTTACTACAAAACTTAAAAAAGTATCGACAAACGCGGAATTCTTACTTTCACTGGCCAAAAGCCGATAAACAATCGTAAAGCTGATCATATTTTGATAGTTGACGAAAAGTCTATTTTCTGATAAAATACTTAGTTCAGAATCGAAGATGTGAACCAATACAAGACATTTGAATAATAATGATTCCCGAAGAAGCAGCTAGTCGCTGCTTCTCGGGCTAAATCCCCGCCAAAATGCGGCGGGATAAATCGAGCAGGCTGACTTGACGTCGTGAAGAACACTCCGTAAGTCAGGCTCTCATTTAAAGGGAGGAAGAATGAAGAAGAAAATACATCCAGAATACAAACAAAGCACTATAACCTGTGCTTGCGGTGAAGTAATGAGTACAAACAGTACAAAACAGGACATCCGGGTGGAAATCTGCAGCAGTTGTCATCCTTTTTTTACTGGAAAACAAAAACTGCTTGATACTGCCGGAAGAGTAGAACGATTTAAGAAAAGATATGCTAAATAATAAGCTTTTATTTAGTAAGCTCAAAGAATTTGAGGATCGTTTAAAAGTTTTAGAAAATCAAATGAGTGATTCAGAAATAATAAAAAATGTTTCTGGATACCGGAAATTAGCAATAGAAAGAGCTGATCTTTTAGATAAGATCGCTTTGTTTACTAATTATAAAAATAATTACGAGGAAATTTCTCGCTTAGATACAATCATCCAAGAGTCAGCTGAAGAAGAAGATTTTCTGGAGCTGGTTGAAGAAGAATTAAAAGTTTTAAAAGGAAAACAAAGTAAGCTTACTGAAAATATAGAAGAATTTTTAATTGAGCCTGATCCAAATGATAAAAAAGATATCATTATCGAAATTCGGGCAGGAACAGGCGGTGAGGAAGCCGCGTTATTTGCCGCGGATCTTTACAGGATGTATGCTTATTATGCTGATAAGTGTGGGATTAAAGTCGAAGTAATAAACTCTAGCCCTACACCGATTGGTGGTTTTAAAGAAATAATTTTTTCTTTAGAAGGAATCAATGTTTACAAACGGTTTAAGTTTGAATCGGGAATACATCGAGTGCAAAGGGTTCCGAGCACGGAGACATCAGGTCGAATCCATACTTCAGCAGTGAGTGTAGCTGTTTTGCCCGCGGCAGAGGAAATGGATATAGAAATTAAGCTCAATGATCTAAAGGTTGATGTATATCGTTCTTCGGGTGCCGGAGGGCAAAGCGTAAACACAACAGATTCAGCAGTGAGGATTACGCATTTACCTACAGGCGTGGTAGTTACCTGTCAAGATGAACGTTCTCAGATTAAAAATAGAGCGAAAGCGCTGAAAGTTTTAAGAGCAAGATTGTATGATCACGCGCTTTCAGAGCAGGCATCAAAAATCAGTAAAGACAGAAAACAGCAGGTCGGCTCAGGGGATAGAAGTGAAAAAATAAGGACGTATAATTTTCCGGATAGAAGAGTTACCGATCATCGAATTTCCTTAACTTTGTATCGAATCGAACAAATTTTAGCCGGAGATTTAGACGAGCTTATAGCTGCTTTGCAAACAGCGGAAAAAGAGCTTAAGCTGCAGCAGCAAAAATAAAAAATTAGCATAGCGAATAAATAATGCTTAATCCAAAGACATGCTTACTTATTGCACCAAGAAAGGTGCGTTTTTTTTATAAAATAACGCGTGAGGGAAAAATGAAATTTGCTGGATATGACTTTCTACTAATAATCGTAGTTTTTATTTTATTAGTAGATAGCAAAGCAATGGCGCAGAATGTGAAAAAAACTTCTCAAGATAGAGTTATTTATGAACAGCCAATGTCTTATGATGACGCGCGTAAAATGCAGGAAATAGTCCAACAACTCGAAAAGGCAAAAAATGAGGAAGGTTTAGCGGAACAAAACAATCCATTAATTAAGGCCATGAGTGAGAGTTCAGGGGATAATTCAAAAATCCAGGATATACTTAAGTTTTTAATAGATTCAATGGGGATCAATGCCTTACCAGATGATTTGCTCTCTCAGAAAGCAGCTTCAGAGCAAGGCAAAGCGGGTAATAGTGGTAATAATAACTTTAAAAAGTGGGAAGATCGGCATAATTGGAAGGGGATTCAAGCGGAATAAAAAGTAGGAGTTTAGCTGCTTTAAGTGCAAAATATAATGAATGGACCAGACACTAATATAGGAAAAGTTTTAAGTACTGCGGAATGTTTGTTGTCGGCGGCTGGTATTAAGTCAGCAGAAACAGAAGCGGCAATTTTACTAGGGTTTTTTTTGGATCTAAAGCGAATAGACTTGTATTGCCAAAGAAATGAAATTTTAAAACCAGAGATTCTGAGTAAATTTAAATCCGCGGTAAATAAAAGGTGCGCTAATTTTCCCCTACAGTATATAACGGGTGAGACCTATTTTTATGGTTTAAGGCTGATAATAAGGGAAGGAGTTTTTATTCCCAGGCCGGAAACTGAAATTTTAGTAGAGAAAATAATTAAAATAGCTGAAATTAATTATCTAAACAGCTTGAAAATATTAGAGTTATGCACTGGTTCCGGTAATATTTCAGTTTCATTGACAAAAAACATACAATATTGTACAATTATTAGTTCAGATATAAACACAAAGGCTTTGGACTTGGCCCGCGATAATGCGCTTAGGCATGCGGTAAGTGAACGGATTAATTTTATTCAAAGTGATTTGTTTGCGGTTTTAGAGAATAATAATGAATACCAATTGGCAAGCAATTGTTTTGATATGATTGTGGCTAATCCGCCTTATGTCAGCCTTGAGCAGATGAATGAATTACCTGCTGACGTGCTTAAAGAACCTAAAGAGGCGCTTTATGGCGGTAATGACGGCTTGGATTTTTATCGTAAAATTATTGAGCAGTCGAGAGATTTTTTAAAAAAAAGCGGTTACATTGCTTTTGAATTTGGCGATAAGCAAGCCAAGGATATTGAACAAATTATAGAGTTAAGTAAGCTTTTTGACCAAATAGAGTTTTTTGCTGATTTAAATGGAATATACCGATTTGTAATCGCTAGGCGTATAAATGGATAAAATTATTATTGAAGGTGGAGTGCCTTTAAAAGGCAATATTGAAGTAAGTGGCGCAAAGAACGCTGCATTGCCGATACTTGCCGCGACACTGTTAACAGAAGAAAAATGTATTATTAAAAATGTGCCTGTCCTTAGGGACGTTATGACTATGCTGAGGATTCTGCGTAGTTTAGGGGTCAAGACCCAAATGGTCGGCAATAAAGTAATTGTTGAACCTAAAAAATGTAAAAGTTATATTGCTGATTATAAGTTTGTCAGTACAATGCGTGCGTCAATTTGTGTATTAGGACCTTTGCTCGCTAAAAAAAAGCAGGCAAAAGTTTCAATGCCTGGCGGCTGTATTATTGGGCAAAGACCAGTTGATTTGCATATAAAAGGGTTACGCGCTTTAGGCGCGAAAATCAAAGTTGAGCATGGTTATATTGACGCGCGGGCAAAGCAACTGCGCGGCGCGAATATTTTTCTCGGCGGAGCCTATGGGTCTTCAGTTCTGGCTACATCTAATGTTCTGATGAGTGCTTGTTTGGCTAAAGGGAAAACATTAATTGAAAATGCCGCTTGTGAACCGGAAATTGTTGATCTGGCAAATTTTTTAATTAAGATGGGAGCAAAAATACAAGGCCAGGGAACTCCCCTGATTATTATTGAAGGCGTTAAAAAGTTAAACGGCGCGACGCATACTGTAATTCCGGATAGAATAGAAGCCGGAACTTTTATTTTGGCGGCGATAATTACTGGCGGAGATTTAATTATTGAAAAAGCCAGAGCAGATCATTTGTCAGCTTTGTTTGATAAATTAAAACAAGTTGGGGTGTCAATTACTGTGCGGGGTGATACTATTCATGCTAAAAGAAAGGCAGCTGTTTTAAAGCCGGTTGATATCACAACCTTGCCTTATCCGGGGTTTCCTACGGATATGCAGGCGCAAATGATGGCCTTAGCTTCGATCAGCGATGGAATTAGTGTTTTAACGGAAAAGATATTTCCCGATAGATTTATGCATGTTAGTGAGTTAAACCGGATGGGCGCGGGTATTTTTTTAGAAGGAGCCAGTGCTATTGTTAAAGGGGTAAAACGCTTGAGCGGCGCGCCGGTTATGGCTTCAGATTTAAGAGCTTCAGCCGCTTTAATTTTGGCGGGTTTGGTTGCTAAAGGTAAGACGGAAATTTCGCGTATCTATCATTTAGACCGCGGTTATGAAAAGATAGAAGAGAAGTTGCAAAAAGTCGGGGCAAAGATCAAAAGAGTGAAAGAATAAAAGAATAAATGTATTGTTATCCACGCCGAAAAACGGCGGGATTAAATTCGCACAGATAATTTATGTTGTTAGAAACCACATAAATTATGTGCTCATTTAAGGAGGTGAAATAGTGGCAGTTATTATTCGTTTATCAAGATTAGGAACAAAAGGAAAACCGCATCATAAGATTGTGGTTATTGAACAGCATAGACCTAGAGACGGGCGTTTTATTGAAGAAATTGGTTATTATAATGCTTCGATTAAACCAACATTGATTGATGTTAAAGCAGATCGTGCTTTATATTGGATGAGTGTGGGAGCCAAACCAACGGGAACTGTAAAAAGAATCTTTAAAAATAAAAAAATTCCTTTAAATGTTAAAAAGGAGACAAAATAGTGATGCGTGCTATTTTATTTATTTTGGTTTTGTTTATGGCTTTTTCTGTGTCTGGATGTAAAACTTTAAATCAGTTTATTAATCCGAACGGAGAAGATGTTTCATTAAAAGGGGAGGAGTTTAACCTGGATAATGATCAGGCATATCTGTTGAGGACATGGTATCATAACGCGGTTTTATCAGAAGATGTGGGAGATTATAACGCAGCAATTATGTACTATTCGAAAATTGTTGAATATTTTCCGGAAACTAAAAAAGCAGCGATGGCCAAAAAAAGGCTTAATGTTCTGAATAAAGCACATTAATATAGATATGTTGGTTAAAAAAATAATTATTACTAAAATATGCAGATAGACGTGTTAACCTTATTTCCGGATATGTTTCCAGGAATATTGAATGAATCTATTTTAAAAAGAGCCCAAGAAAATAAAAAAGCGCAAGTTTTTATCTATGATCTGCGTGAGTGGACTCATGACGCGCGGAAAACCGTTGATGATAAACCCTTTGGCGGCGGACCGGGAATGGTGATTAAACCTGAACCTGTATTTGAAGCTTGCGATGATCTTTGTAAAAAAAAATCATATGTTATTTTACTTACTCCGCAAGGAGAAAAATTTAATCAAGTAATGGCTAAAGAACTTTCTGGTAAAAAGCATCTTTTACTGATATGCGGACATTATGAGGGGTTTGATGAGCGGATCAGAAAATTAGCAGATCGGGAAATCTCTATTGGGGATTATGTTTTGACTGGCGGAGAAATCCCGGCGATGGTGCTGATTGATTCTGTAATAAGGCTTATCCCCGGAGTTTTGGGAGAAGAATCTTCTTTGGATGATGAGTCGTTTAATAATGGTTTACTTGAATATCCGCAATATACACGCCCCAGAGTTTTTAGAGAGATGAAAGTGCCGCAAGTGCTTTTATCCGGGGATCATAAAAAAATAGCAAATTGGCGCAGTGAACAAGCATTAAAAAGAACGCAGGAAAAAAGAAAAGATTTATTAAAGGAGGAAATAAACAATGGTAAAGAAAATCAATGATCAGCCGAAGCTAGTTGATTTCGGACCTGGTGATACAGTTAAGGTTCATGTTAAAATTCAGGAAGAAGAAGGCAAAGTTCGTATTCAGACTTTTGAAGGTGTTGTTCTTAGAAAACGCGGAGGCGGTATTAGTGAAACTTTTACAGTGCGTCGTGTTTCTTATGGAGAGGGTGTGGAAAGAATTTTCCCTTTGCATTCGCCGATTATTGACAGAGTTGAACTGGTAAAAAAAGGAAAAGTACGCAGGGCAAGATTGTATTATTTGCGCGATCGAAAAGGCAAGAAAGCTAAAATAGAGGAAAAAAAAGAAGTTAAAGCTGAGGCTTGATTAAGAGTGTGGCGCATAGAGCAGTCTATTTTTGACCAGGGTAGTAAATTTATTGCAGGGGTTGATGAGGCTGGCCGCGGTCCTTTAGCCGGACCGGTTGTGGCTGCCGCGGTTATTGTGCCTAAGTATTGTTGTTTTGATTCCAAAGTGACTGATTCTAAGAAATTATCAGCCAGCCAAAGGCAAAAAGCATATGAAGAAATAATTGCTAAGTGTATTTATGCTTATGCGGTTGTTGGTGAAAAAAAAATAGATGAATTCAATATTCTTCAGGCCAGCCTTTTGGCTATGGCCAATGCGGTTAATAAACTTTCTCAAAAACCTGACTGGGTTTTAGTTGACGGAGCGCATAAACCCGCTCTGGCGTTTCCCATGCAAGCAATAATTAAAGGCGATTCCTTGAGTATTTCAATTGCCAGTGCCTCGATTGTGGCTAAAGTTATAAGAGATAGTATCATGATTGAACTGGATCAGGAGTATCCTCAGTACGGCTTTGCAATTCACAAAGGCTATGGGACTAAATCCCATTTACAAGCTATATCTGCGTATGGTCCATGCCCGATTCACCGTAAGACTTTCCAGCCGATAAAAGGCATTTTTTAAAACCGGATTTAGTTTTTAATTCAAGACTTAAGCCAGTTTGCTTTAAAAATGGTTTATTATTTTACAACATCTTTATTCACAATATGTTGCATTTTTGCATTTAGTAAGAATTTGTGGTATAGTTTATAATCTTTTAAAAAGACTTAAAAAGCGAGAATGTTTGTGTTGAAAAAACAAAAAAACAATATTCTAATTTTATCTCACTTTATAGTATTCCTGCTTATCCAGGGACTGCTGGTTTGTCCTGGGTTTGCCTTAAATATTAATATTTCCTCCCAAGAACATCTAAGTCCTCGGATAAGTATAAGTAATTCCGCGTTTTTTGATTTGATCCAAACTTCCTATTCTGATGCAGCGCAAACTTTTTCTGAGATTTCGGAAACAAATAAATTAAATTTACTTGATATCAGCTATCAAAAAAAGCAAAGAGTTGATCTTGAAAATCAAATTATTGATAATTTTAAACAAAATTATCCGGAAAATCAAGAACAATTAGAATTAATTAAAATATTTTTTATAATTGCTGATCAGCAATATGGAGATTTGAGATTTGAAACTGGAGAATTTTTTTATAATCATAGCTTAGAATTTGCCGCAAAGGCATCAGATAATAAGGCAGGTTTTATAGAGATTCTTGCGGCTATTTTTCATCGGATGCCAACAAAAAATGTTAAACCAATTATTAAGTCATTGTTTGAAAACTTGAAACCTAAATATGGGTCCAAACAAGCAAGGAGGATGTCCAGATTATTCCAGAAAAATGAACTTGAGGAAATCACTAATCTAACAAAAAAGTTTTTGAAAATAGATAAACTGGGATATCATGTTAGCTCTCAAGGATCTAATACTGTTGAGAATTTTATGGGAGCGATAATTAATATCATGGAAGGTGATTTTAGAATTATGCGGTTATTGCTTTCCCATAAAGATGCGACTATTGAACATGCCTCTGAGACTAGAAAAATCGATATTGTTAAGGAAATTCAAAATATTTATGGGCCTTTTGCCGGGCGCTTTGGCTTGTTTGCTGAGAAAAAAAGGTTGGAAAATGATGTGTTTAAAATTTATAATCCTGATGGTTATGCAGGTATTATGGATAAAGTTTTCAATACTTATGGCAAGAAATATGAAGATCTGGAAGATTTATTAGAGTCAGCTAAAGGTTTAATTCAGAAATTAGCTGATGACTATCAAATTGATGCTAAAATATCATCACGAAAAAAGTCGCCTTATCGCATGTATGTTAAGGAAAAAATAAAAGGAAAGCATAAAACTCCAAAAAATACTTTATTTGGGGAAGATGCTATTGGGCTTAAAGTTATTTGTGAAACAACAAAGTGTTTTAAAGAAATAACTGATGTTATAAAATCATTAAAGGGATCCAGTCTTGGCGCGTGGGAAATAGCAAAGATCAAGCCTGTTTCAGAAGGTATAATTTATGCTACCTTAAAAAATGGTGAGGGGAGTTTAGAAGTCCAGTTCCTTACCCGAAAAGCAGATAATTTGCGGGAGCTTAAGTTCGCGCATTGGTCATATGAAATAATAAGAGCGACAAATAAGAAACAGAAGTTTGATAAAGTTGAGGAATTTGGTTTTTATCAATTAATTGAGATATGCCAGGCAGCAATCGCTGATCCTGATAGTCTGAAATTTGTAGATGATCCTAATATCAAAGCGATAATCGCTGATCCGGATATTCAAGCGATAATAAATGACCCTGATAGCCAGGAGTTTGATATTGATATTATAATAGAAAAGTATTTTAAGCATGTGTATGAGCTTAATAAAAAATGGGTTTATATTTTTGAAAAGTCAGAAGAGATCATTGATGGAGTATCGCGAGCGGTGGTTAAACCTAAACGATTGCTTAGGGGGGCTAATGGTCTGGTTTTTGCCGCCCAAACTGGAGTTAATTTGTTGGGCCCTGACTATGCTGGGATTACTTTCTATGAATGGAAAGGAAGAGAACTAGTAGCGAAAAAGACGCAATTTAATGATTTAAATCCTTTGCGAGACGGGGATATAATTGAAGTGAAGACAGCGAGTAATTACTTGCTTAATAAATGTAATGAAACTCGAGGATATAAAGATATTCTTTCTCGTTCGATTGAAAAAGACTTTTTAAGAGCAAAGGTTTTGCTGAAATATATCGGGTCGTTGGAGAGAATAAAATTTCGCGATATTCAAACCGCTAAAGATTATCTGCTTTTAGCGTTTAGTGCTGAAAATATTACATGGGGTGGAAGCGGAGAAAATAGGTTTCCGGATAAAACACAATATATGCAGAATTTTTTAAATGCTTTTAGCGCTGAAAAAAAGTTAATGACAATAGAGGAACTGTATATCGCGCTTTCCTTAAATGTTTCGGAGCTGAAGGCGAATGATGTGGTTGATTGGGCAAAGAAAAGAGGGATTGTTACCCTTAGCGAAGCTTTAGATCTGGATGATGCGGGGATAATAAATAAATTAAAAAATACTTATGGTTCATTGGATCAGCTTTATATAGAGGTAGGGATTGGTAAAATCAGTTCTTCTAAAGTTGTAAATGATCTTACTTCTAAACAGCGTGTGCGGATAAGTGTCTCATCGATAATTTCTGGTGAAACTGGCGGAACGTTTAGCTATAAGATGACATTTGGCAATAAGATGAATAGAAAGAGCGTGGTCGCTCAAATCGCAAAAATATTATCGGATAATGGGATAAATATCACAACTAACTTTATTAACAAAGTTTTAAGAAACATAAAAAACAGAAAAAATGCTTTTGAGATTACTTTTGAGATACCGGTAAAAGATGTTCAGTTGCCAAAAATAAGAAGGTTGCTTATTGATAAATTTGGAGGAAATGTTATTGGCAGAAAAGTTAAGGCTAATCAGGATCAGCAAAAATATTTTATAACACTGGGTTTGATTGTAAAAACCCCAACTAATAGTTCCACTTCAACGCTAATGCGGAAAATAGGATCTATGCAAGGAATACGTTTTAAAGATGGTACTTTTAATCCCGCGACAAATGAGACAACATGTATAATTTGTTTTGATTCAAGAAAGCTTAGCCCAAAAGAAATAGAGAATAAACTTGATTTGGCTAGTTCTCAAAACTTAAGATTTGTTACCCCTGAAGAGATTGTGGTTATTAAAGCTTTGGATAAAAAAAATGAATCGGCTCAAGTTTTAATGCTGATGAAAAGTTCTATTTAACGGATATTTACTTTTCCCTTGATTATGCTATAATAATATCCATGGAAAATATTAAAACTCCTTGGTCTCAAGTCAAAGTTCTTAAGCATCACAAAGTTGGATCAGTTTTGCTTATTCTAAGCGGTATTTACAGCTTATATTTAAGCCTTGATGGGATTATTATGTTAGGGGCTCGTTTAAGCGCTTTTGTTTTTCCTTATTTATTTAATTATTTTGCTTTTTTTCTTTCACTATTTCAAATCTATACGGCAATTTGTTTTCTGAATAAGCAAAATTGGGCCAAAAAGGCGATAATTCTAATTTTAATCATTAGAGTCTTTATGGGCTATTACGATATGGAGGAGCTATTACCTTCGATTTTTATATTGCCTTATTTATTATACATTATACCTAGTGGAAGAATAGGCACTTTGTTTGAAAAAGAGAATACAGACCAAAGGGTTTAAACTGATTGGATTGTAAAACAATTGGTTAATTTTTAGAAAATAGGGCTGAGCGCAGGCTTAGCTTGACATTCAAATTAGTTTGGGGTACAATTTTAAATGAATAAAACTGTTATTAGGGAAAGGATTCTAAGGAAATTAAAAGAGCAAAGAGAGGAGCTAAAACGCAAGAAAAGTTTAGCAATAAAAAAACAACTATTTTCACAAGATCTGTTCTTGCAGGCAGATACAATAATGTTTTATATAGCGAATGATGATGAAGTTGATACAAAAGATATGATTAAAGATGTGCTTAAAATGGGAAAAAAGGTGGTTGTTCCAGTGACATTGGTAAAAGAAAATAAGATAATTCCTTGTCAGTTAAAAGATTTTGATAAAGAACTGAGCAAGGGTCCTTATGGGATCTATCAACCAAAAAAACAATTCATACGCAAGGTTTTATTAAAAACTATTGATCTGATTATTGTTCCGGGTGTTGCTTTTGACCGTCTAGGTAATCGGCTTGGACGCGGCGGAGGCTATTTTGATAGATTTCTGGCTAAACTTAGAAAATATAATGTGCCAATGTTAGGGCTGGCGTTTAAATGCCAGATACTGAATAAACTTCCTGTTTTACCTCATGACATTCCTGTCACAAAGCTCATTTTTGCCTAATCTGCAACTGATCTCAAATCGCTAAGTTTTGTTTTGATTAAAACTTAATCGTTGTTTTAACATTGAGATAGTACATCTTAAGGAGGTGAAGATCTAGCTATGAGTACCTTAAATATTATAATTGGAGTATCAAGTGGAATTGTCTTCTTTTTTGCTGGTTATGTTTTTCGTCGGTTTGGAGCGGAGAAAAAAGTGCAAAGCGCTGAAGACAAGGTAAGACTTATCTTAGAAGAAGCGGATAGACAAGTTGAAGCGAAAAAGAAAGAAGCAAGTTTAGAAGCAAAAGATCTTTTGTATAAGACGAGAATCGAATTTGAAAAAGAATCAAAAGGCAGACGTCAGGAATTATTGACCATTGAAAGACGTTTAATCAGCCGGGAAGAGAATCTGGATAGAAAAGTCGATCTTCTGGAGAAAAAAGAGCGGGAATTAAGCACGAAATCTAAAAATCTAGAAAATAAAGAACAAGAAAATCAAGACAAAGAAGATGAATTGAAGAGGCTTATTCTAGAAGAAAAAGAACGCTTGCAAAAAGTTTCAGGTTTAAGCAGCGAAGAAGCTAAGAAAATCTTGCTTAAGCACATGGAAGGTGAAGTCAGATATGATGCTAATCTGATGATCAAAAGAATTGAGGATGAATCAAAAGATACTGCGGCGAAGAAAGCTAAACAGATAATCAGTCTGGCGATTCAGCGTTGTGCTGCTGAGCATACAGTGGAAACAACTGTTAGCGTTGTTAGTTTGCCTAGTGATGATATGAAGGGCAGAATTATCGGTAGAGAAGGCCGCAATATCAGATCTTTGGAAGTTGCTACCGGAGTGGATGTAATTATTGATGATACTCCTGAGGCAGTTACCTTATCAGGATTTGATCCGATTCGTAGAGAAATAGCGCGTTTATCTCTGGAGCGCTTGATCGCCAATGGCCGAATTCATCCAGCGAGAATAGAAGAAGTAGTGGAAAAAGTTAAAAAAGAAATGGATGTAAGTATCAAAGAAGAAGGGGAAAAAGCGTCTTTTGATGTCGGCATTCAAAGAATTCATCCGGAAATAGTAAGACTGCTTGGCCGTTTAAAATACCGAACAAGTTATGGCCAAAATGTATTACAGCATTCTAAGGAAGTGGCTTATATTATGGGGCTGCTTGCGGGACAGCTTGATCTGGATATTACCTTGGCTAAGCGAATCGGATTATTGCATGATATTGGTAAAGCAGTGGATCATGATCAGGAAGGAACGCATGCTGGACTAGGCGCGGAACTGGCCAGGAAATTCGGGGAAAATCAGGAAGTTGTAAACGCGATCGCGGCGCATCATGATGATAGTGAATCTAATTCGATATATGGAATTTTAGTTCAGGCGGCAGACGCGATTAGCGCTACTAGACCAGGCGCCCGGCGTGAAACGTTGGAAATATATATTAAACGTTTGGAAAAACTTGAAGCAATTGCTGATTCGTTTAAAGGTGTTGATCGGGCATTCGCGATTCAGGCAGGAAGAGAAATCAGAGTTATTGTGCATCCGGATAAGGTCGGCGATGCTGAGTCAGCAATAATGGCGCGTGATATTACCAAAAGAATAGAAAATGAATTAGAATATCCAGGACAGGTAAAAGTAACTGTTATAAGGGAAAAACGAGTTGTTGAATACGCTAAGTAAGCACAAGATAACCAATTATTTATCGTAGTTGTAAAGATAAAAGAAGAGTTGTTTGACAGGCAAAAACACATCTTTTCGCTAAGCCTAGGCCTGCATCGTGCAGGCCCAGCCGCGCGTTCTCACTATTTTGACATCCTTGTCAAAATTACGTTCGAAAGCGCCGCTCAAAGAGAATTTTTGCCAGACCATTGTTTTGTCACTAAAAGCAATGTGGTGATGGAAACATAGGAATCAGGAAAAACATGTGACCTTGTGTCCTTGTGACTTATGTATAACAAAAGGTCAATATGAAGATTTTAATGATCGGTGATATTGTCGGAGACCCTGGCAGACAGGTTGTACGCCAAAGTATTCCTATTTTAAAACAGCGAGAAGGTGTTGATTTTGTAATTGCTAATGGTGAGAATTCCGCTGGCGGATCTGGGATAACTACCCGGATCTACACGGAATTAATTAAAGCGGGCGTAGATGTTTTAACTTCTGGCGATCATATTTTTAAGAAAAAAGAGATTATTGAGTTTATTGATTTTCAAGAGCGTTTATTAAGACCAGCGAATTATCCGCCGGGAGTTGCCGGACGCGGGTTTACGGTTATTAAGGCGAATAATGGGCTTAAAATCGGGGTGATTAATTTAAACGGCAGGGTGTTTATGGAAGCCTTGGATTGTCCGTTTCGCTGCGCGTCTGAGATTGTGCAAGAAATAAAAAAACAGACAAATATTATTTTTGTTGATATTCATGCTGAGGCTACCAGTGAAAAAGTGGCTATGGGCTGGTATTTAAACGGAAAAGTAAGCGCGGTTTTAGGAACGCATACTCATATTCAAACCGCTGATCAGCGAATTCTTCCGGAGTTTGAGCAGACTGCTTATATTACTGATGTGGGCATGACTGGCTCAGTTGATTCAGTTATTGGCAGAAAAGTCGAGCAAGTATTGCATAGATTCCTAACTCATACTCCTACCCGGTTTGAAGTCGAAGATAAAAATGTGCAGCTTCAAGGAGTAATTGTTGAACTTGATCCTGAAACGGGAAAAGCATTATCGATAAAACGGGTTTGCGAAAAACTTATTGATGATTCAAAGTAAATAAAAGAAATCGCAAAAATGTATAATGTAAAATTAGCAATTTAAGTTTTAGATAATTGCTAATTTTACATTTTTTCACAAAAAGGTGATTTATGCCACAGCGGATATTGCGGCGAAAATTCTGCCTGGTTAGTTTATTATTCTGCGGCTTGATGAAAAAGCCGAGCGGATTCATTTGACTGTTTCCCAAGTTAATCCGCTATTTAAAAAGATGAATTCTTATATTTATTATTCCTATTATTTAGTTACCAAATATTAGATAATAATACTTTATTGACAATAAGCGTAATTTTTGATAAACAATGTATATTGTGCTAAAATAGAAATCACAATAATACTAGAAATTTACTATAGCTTCTTGATGGATTCTTAATAATTATTATTGCATAGATAAAATAGCCCTGGAACAAGAAAATATTTTATTAAACTGCAGACATCCGCCATTTAAAACTAACAGCTTGAAAGATATCTTACAAAAACAAAAGAGGTGAGCAATGACTGACAAATTAGAGAAATTGACCAAACAGATTTATGATGAAGGGATTGCCAAAGCAAATCAGCAAGCTGACGCGATAATCAAGGCTGCCGAAGAGGAAAAAAGAAAAATTCTCCGCTCAGCAAGAAAAGAAGCAGAAGACATTATTGCTGTGGCGCATAAAGAATCGGATGAATTAAAAAACATGGTTAATTCTGAAATGCGTATGGCAACTCAGCAGTCATTGGCGCTGCTTAGACAAAAAATCACGGAGCTTATCGCGGTGAATGTAACCAAAGGAGCAGTGGAGGGTTTTTTAGATGATCCGAATTTTTTAAAGAAAATTCTTGAGATTGTTATGAAAGAATGGCTGGGGTCAGGCTGTAAACAGGGCCAGGAATTTTATTTAAAACTACCAAAAAGAGTTCAGGCAGATATTGAAAAATATTTTTTTACTGCTGGTAAGCAAGCCATGGACAAGGGTTTAAAAATTGAGTTTGACGAGAAAATAAAAAGTGGGTTTGTGATCAGTCCAAAAGACGGCAGTTATCGGATTGGTTTTACAGAAGATGATTTTAAGGCGCTTATCCAGCATTTTCTACGGCCGAGAATGAAACGGTTTCTTTTTGGAGAGAGTAAGTAAATGAGTAATTATTATTATTTAGTTTCTTCTTTACCTGAACTAAGGCTGGATGATTATAAAGAGCCTTATCGGGTCAATGAGTTTGTTGAAGAACTTTATGCTAATCTTGAACCTGAACATTGTAAATATGTTCAAGATATTCTATGGATGAATGATAATCCGAATATTATTGATATTGTGTCGGGCAGTGAAAATACCTGGCTGGACGCAAAGGGGAATTGGACATTTGAGGAAATAAAAGCATTTTTCGCTAATCCGGAATCTTTAGATCCCAAGCAAAACGCTTATATCCTGGGATTTATAAACGCTTTAGGCGGTTTTAAAAAAGAAGATAAAAAAATAAATCGTTTGCAGGCTGAGAATCTGCTTTTAACTAGGTTTTACGCGAAGATGATGAATCATGAAAATTCTTTTATTAAAGAGTATTTTACTTTTGATTTTCAACTAAGGAATGTCTTGCTGGCAATTAATAAAAGAAAGTTTAATCAGGATGAAATTAATTTATTAGAAGTCGGGGAAGATGAAGTTATCCAAAAACTGCAAAAATCTACGGCTAATGATTTTAACTTGTCAATGGATCTGGAGTATCTGCAGGGATTATTAGCCGCTTTTGAAAAAGATGATATATTGTTTAGAGAAAAACTGATTGACCAGTTGCGCTGGGCAAAAATAGATCAAATTAATACTTTTTCTTATTTTAAAGTAGATGTTTTGCTGGGATATTTAATTAAATTGATAATGGTTGAACGCTGGCTGGCTATGGGTGCTGCCCGCGGGCAGGAAGCATTTTTGAAGATTTCAGAAATTGATTCTAAACTTTTAAAACAGTAAATTGATGAATTTTATAGTGTAAAGTTTTATTAGTCTTAAAAAAGAGTAAATTAATGCGGAGGGAAAATGCCAACACAAGGACAGGTTATCGGGATAGTTTCAAATCTGATTACCATAGAAGTTACTGGGCCGGTAAGTCAGAATGAAATATGTTATATATCGCTTGATGATGTAAAATTAAAAGCAGAAGTTATAAAAATAAATGGCAAGAATGTTTTTGCTCAGGTTTTTGAAAGCACGCGCGGCTTAAAAGTAGGCTGTTTAGTTGAATTCACTGATCATTTATTAGAAGTTGAACTTGGCCCGGGCATGTTATCCCGGAATTATGATGGTTTGCAAAATGATTTAGACGCGATGACTGGAGTTTTTCTAAAACGCGGGGAAATGACCAATCCTTTTTCTTATGAAAAAAAATGGGATTTTAGTGCTTTGGCAAAAAAAGCCGACAAAGTACAGGCCGGAGACTGGTTGGGGGAGGTGCCGGAAAATTTCATTAAGCATAAAATAATGGTACCTTTTAAATTAGAAGGAATTTGGCAAGTTGATTCGATTGTCGCTAATGGCAGCTATGCAGTTAAAGAGCCGGTCGCGGTATTAAAAAATGCTAATGGCCAAAGCATTAAGGTTACGATGACGCAGCACTGGCCAGTAAAGGTTCCGATGCGGGGTTACGCGAATAAACCAATAGCCTATAAGCCCTTGCAGACAGGGGTAAGACTTATTGATACGATTAATCCGATTGTTGAAGGCGGAACTGGATTTATCCCAGGTCCTTTTGGCTGCGGAAAAACAGTTTTGCAGCATATTATTGCCGCTAATGCTCAGGTGGATATGGTAATTATCTGCGCTTGCGGAGAACGGGCTAATGAAGTTGTGGAAATATTTAAAGAGTTTCCGGAACTTGATGACCCGAATACAGGACGCAAACTGATTGAGCGAACAATTATTATTTGTAATACCTCGAATATGCCGGTGGCAGCACGGGAAGCTTCGGTATATACCGCAATGACCATTGCCGAATATTATCGTCAGATGGGAGTAAAGATATTGTTATTAGCTGATTCGACATCGCGTTGGGCGCAAGCCTTGCGGGAAATGTCCAATCGGATGGAAGAACTTCCCGGTCCAGATGCTTTTCCCATGGATCTTCCGGCAATTGTTGCCAACTTTTACGCAAGAGCGGGTTTAGTTGAATTAAATAATGGGCAGACCGGCTCTGTTACTTTTCTTGGCACAGTAAGTCCTGCCGGAGGAAATATGAAAGAACCAGTCACTGAATCAACTAAAAAAGTGGCTAGATGTTTTTATGCTTTATCGCAGCAAAGAGCGGATAGTAAGCGTTATCCGTCAATTGATACAATTGAGAGTTATTCTAAATATCTTGAGTATAAAGAAGTGCAGGAATATTTAGAGGAGAATTTTGAACCGCATTGGATTGAAAAAATCGCATATATTAAAGATGTATTGCTGCGCGGTAAGGAAGCGTATGATCAGATAAATATTTTAGGGGACGACAGTGTTCCGGTTGAGTATCATGAACGCTATTGGAAATCAGAATTGGTTGATTTTGGTTTTTTACAGCAGGATGCTTTTGATCCTGTGGATAAAGCAACTCCGCTGGAAAGACAGCGGTATATGATGGACATTATTTATAATATTTGCAAAGCTGATTTTAAATTCGATATTTTTACCGAAGTAACAGCGTATTTTAAAAAAGTTATTAATATCATAAGACAGCTTAACTTTTCTGAGTTTCAAAATGAAGCGTTTAAGAAGTTTGAAGATGAATTGCAAAGTGTTTTAATAGAAAGGAAAATATCATGAGCCGCCAACCACCAGCATTTAAAACGGTCTATACCAAGATCGAGCAGATTACCAAAGCAACCTGCTCTTTAAAAGCTCAGGGCATAGCAAATGAGGAAATGGCGACAATCGATGGCCGCCCGGCTCAGGTAGTTAAAATCCAAGGGGATTTAGTAACTCTGCAGGTTTTCTCGGGAACTCAGGGTATTGGCACTGATGTGGATGTTATTTTTCTGGGCGAACCTCCAACTTTGCGAGTTGGTCCTGATTTATCCGGACGTTTTTTAAATGCCTATGGCCAGCCAATTGATGACGGGCCTGATCTTGAAGGCGTTAAAACCGCTATTGGCGGTCCGAGTGTTAATCCGGTAAGGCGGGCGCAGCCTTCTGAACTGATTAGTACTGGGATCGCGGGAATTGATCTGAATAATACTCTGGTTACCGGACAGAAAATTCCTTTTTTCGCTGATCCTGATCAGCCGTATAATCAGGTAATGGCTAATGTCGCGCTGCGGGCTCAAGCGGATAGAATTATTCTTGGAGGCATGGGGCTTTCGAATGATGATTATCTGTATTATCGCCGGGTTTTTGAAGATGCCGGAGTTTTAGAGAAGATCACTTGTTTTATTAATACCAATGATGATCCTCCGGTAGAAAGATTATTGGTTCCGGATATGGTTCTGGCTGCCGCGGAATATTTCGCGGTGGAGAAAAAAGAAAAAGTCCTTGTTCTGCTTACGGATATGACTTTATTTTGCGATGCCTTGAGTATTGTTTCCAATCGTATGGATCAGATCCCAAGCAAAGACAGCATGCCCGGATCTTTGTACAGTGATTTGGCGAAAATATATGAAAAAGCAGCGCAATTTGAACAAGGCTCCATAACGATTATCGCGGTCACAACTCTTAGCGGCGGAGATATTACTCATGCTATTCCGGATAATACTGGGTATATTACTGAGGGACAGCTGTTCCTGCGGCGGAATACTGACATATCTAAAGTTATTGTTGATCCGTTTAGAAGCCTTTCTCGGCTTAAGCAGCTAGTTATTGGAAAGAGAACAAGAGAAGATCATTCTCATGTAATGAATGCCGGAGTCAGGCTTTATGCTGACGCGGCAAATTCAAAGACAAAAAAAGAAAATGGTTTTGATCTCACTGATTATGATGAGCGGACATTGAAATTCGCGTATGATTATGCTCAGGAATTATTAGCGATTGATATTAATATTGATATGGAAAAAATGCTGGATACAGCCTGGGAGTTGTTCGCAAAATATTTTGAAAAAGATGAAATCGCGATCAAAGAAGAAATAATGAGTAAATACTGGCCGAAAAATATAGAAGACGGAAAGCAGAAGACAGAAGCTGAAACAGGCAAAAACACATCTTTTCACTAAGCCTGAGCCTGCATCGTGCAGGCCCAGCCGCGCGTTCTCACTATTTTGACATCCCTGTCAAAATTACGTTCGAAAGCGCCGCTCAAAGAGAATTTTTGCCCAGACTATCTATATTGGGGTATCTATCAAATAGTTTTTTTTATGTAATATGTTAATACAGTTGAAAGTTCTTAAAGTAAAAAGTTCTAAATCGTAACTGGCAACTGGTAACTAAACGCAATACGAAACAGAGGATAAAGCGTGGCGCAAATCCAATATAATAAAACAGCTTTGCTTAAGATTAATAAAGACTTGTCGATGCGGGAAAATGCTTTGCCGGTTTTAAGAAGCAAGGAATCAGCATTAAGAGCTGAGACAAGAAAAATTAGAGCAAAAATCAAAGAATTAGAGTTTGGTTATGCCGCAACCCTGGCTTTGCTTGAGCCGATGCAGCGCTTATGGGTAGAATTTCCTAATATTATTAAAATTGAAAAAGTTAATTTTAAAAAGAAAAAAATAGCGAGTTTAGCGGTATATATTATTGAAAGTATTGATTTTAATACGGAAGAGATAAACTTTTTTACGTATCCGAGCTGGGTTTTTCAGGGTATTGAAATTTTAAAAAAAGTATTACAGCTTAAATTAGAATTAGTTAATGAAAACAATATTTTGGAAAGCGTGGAATACGCGCGCCGGAAAACAACGCAAAAAGTTAATCTCTATGAAAAAGTGCAGATACCTTTTTTTGAAGAATCAATTCGCCGGATTAAACGGTTTTTAGAAGATCAGGATAATTTGTCTAAGTCTTCGCAAAAAGTAATTAAAAACCGGATGGAGGCAGCTTTAATATGATTGCTCCAATGGAAAAAGTCACAGTTCTTATTTTTCATAAGATTAAAGAAGATTTTTTAGCGGCTTTACAGTCCCTTGGGCTTTTGCATATATCTCAGGAGAAAAAAGACGCTGATCAGCAGTTGAAATTAATTCAGTCAGAAATAACGCGCTGTGAATTATTTTTAAAAGCAGCTAAAAAAACAAAAGAGGGTTTAGCTGAGGGTAAATTACCAGATGAATTTAAGGCTAAGCAGGGTTTTGAACTGGTTGAGCTGTTTGAAAAAATAAAGTTAGAGTTAATCGAATTAACGGATAATCTAGAGAAAACAGAAAAAGAAATCCGTAATCTTGCTCCTTGGGGAGAATTTGAACGCAAAGCGATCGAACGCTTGAACAGCTCGGGAGTAAAGGTCAGGTTTTTTATCAGTCCAATTAAAAAATTCAGTTTGAATGACTTGGACGAAAATATTTGCGCCCATGAGATCTCAAGAGATAAAACCTATGTTTATTTTGTGGTTTTTGAAAAAGATCAGCAAGTAAAACTGGATTGTGATGAATTTTTTTATCCAGCGGTGAATATCCAGGAGCTTGAGCAGCAAGCTTTGTCTTTGAGTAAACAAATTGAAGGGAAAAATAAGCTAATATTAACACTTATCGCCGAGAATAAACAAGTGCAGGATTATTGTAATCAGCAGAAAACCCGGCTGAATTATTTACTGGTCAGCAATAATTTGGCGCATGCTGCCGAGGAGAAAGTTTTTATTATAAATGGTTGGCTGCCCAGACAGCAGAAAACGAAAATGGAACAGTTTCTGGAAAAGCAGGATGTTTACTTTTATTTTAGTCAGCCGGAACCAGGTGAGGATGTGCCGGTTTTACTGAAAAATAATTGGTTTAATAAATTATTTGAGCCAATAACTAAGATGTTTGCTTTGCCGCAATATTCAGAAATGGATTTAACGGCTTTTTTTGCTCCGTTTTTTACTTTGTTTTTTGGCTTTTGTTTGGGAGACGCGGGATATGGTTTAATAATTCTTTTGTTATGTGCTGGGTTTTGGAAAAAAGTTAATTCAGCGCAGAGACCGTTTTTAATTTTAGGCGCGGTATTTGGTTTATCAACGTTTTTGTTTGGACTTATTTCCGGGAATTTATTTGGAGTAGAACTAGTAAAAATTGAATTTATTAAAAATATAGTTTTATTTAATCAGGACCAGCTATTCTATCTTGCGCTTAAAATTGGCGTAGTGCAGATATTTTTTGGATTGCTGTTAAAAGCAATTGGCAGGATTCGTCAATTTGGGTTTATGGCAAGCGTGTCAGCTTGGGGCTGGCTAATAATGCTTGCAGGTGTTTTGCCATTGGTATTAGCGTCTTTAGCTACTAAGACAGCTTCTGATTGGGCTAAGTATAGTGCTTTTACTGGTTTTGTTCTGATTCTACTTTTTAATGATCTTAAGGCTAATATATTTGTTCGCATCGGTAAGGGGCTTTGGGAGTTATACGGTGGTCTTACGGGGTTTTTAGGAGATGTGTTAAGCTATGTTCGTTTATTTGCCCTTGGAATTTCTGGAGCAATTTTAGGGCTTGTGGTAAATGAGATTGGGATGACCTTTAGGACAATTCCATATATTGGGTATTTTTTAACTTTTGCTTTTTTGATTTTTGGGCATACTTTAAATTTTCTGCTAAGCGGATTGTCTAGTTTTGTTCATCCATTGCGTCTTACATTTGTTGAGTTTTATAAAAATGCGGGTTTTGAAGGCGGCGGAAGAGAGTATGTTCCGTTTAAAAATGTAAAATAATGAAATTTTAAAACAAAAATAGAAAGGGGAATTATATGGGTTTAGCATTAATTTTAGGATTTATCGGGGTGGGGCTTATGGTTGGTTTGCCAGGTTGCGGCAGTGCGATCGGAACTTCAATCGGCGGATCAGCAACCGTTGGAGCATTAAAGAAAAAAGAAGAATCTTTTGCCACTTGTTTGGTACTCAGCGCTTTGCCGGGGACACAAGGACTTTATGGCTTTGCGGCGTTCTTTGTTTTAAAAGATGTTTTAACTGCTCAGATTACAATGTTCCAGGGCGCGGCTTTATTTGGTGCAGGTATTTTAATGGGTGCAGCTGGATTATTATCAGCAATATACCAGGGTAAAGTTTGCGCTAATGGAATAGCGGCAATTGCCAGCGGAGCTGATGTTTTTGGTAAAACCATGGTTTTGGCGGTATTTCCCGAGCTTTATGCCATAGTTGCTTTTGCGGCTTGTTTTTTAATTAAAGGGATTATTGCTTAAATTTAAAATTAGTTAAAAAACGGATGAAAAATAATTCATCCGTTTTTTTTTATTAAAATATCTTTTTTTTTGTTATAATTAATAAGTCATGATTTGCTGGGATAAAAATAAAATTTTGTTAATGATTATCTTGGGAGAAATATTATGGAAATTGATAATGTGAAAATTAATATACCAGAAGGGGCAAATGTAATAATCGGACAAAGTCATTTTATTAAAACAGTGGAAGATATATATGAAGCGCTTATTTCCACCGTGCCTGGAATAAAATTCGGCCTAGGGTTTTGTGAGGCATCAGGGGCTTGCTTGGTGCGCAGCCAGGGTAATGACAGTGATCTTGAGCAAGCTGCTCAAAAAGCAGCGATTGATATAGGGGCAGGGCATTGTTTTGTTTTATTTTTAAAAAATGCTTTTCCAATTAATGTTATGCGATCGATCCGGGAGGTACC
This sequence comes from Candidatus Omnitrophota bacterium, assembly GCA_018817585.1. Classification (GTDB taxonomy): domain Bacteria; phylum Omnitrophota; class Gorgyraeia; order B26-G9; family B26-G9; genus JAHITE01. The sequence goes on along the minus strand of JAHITE010000119.1, from coordinate 3,100 downwards.
TGAGGTTTGTCAGATTTTCTGCGCAACGGCTAATCCTTTAGAAGTTGTTACCGCGGAAACAGTGCAGGGTAGAGGGATTTTGGGCGTGATTGATGGGGCTAAGCCAAAAGGTATTGAAAAAAAGAAAGATATTAAATGGCGTAAGGATCTTTTGCGGACATTAAAGTATAAACTTAAATAAAGATATTTTTGTTTGACAGCTTAATTGTTTTAATGTTATATTTATACTAAGTAGAGGAAATCGAAAATATGCAATGCCCCTTGTTTGTAGATTATGCAAGAGAATGTCAGTATAAAATTGGATTTTTACCAATAGATACTGGCAGTTATTGTTCTACTGAAAAACACCAGCAATGTCCATTTTATATTGCAATCAATGATTTGGGGTATGCCTGTAAATATCTTAATCAATGTCCGGCTTTTGAACATTTTAAATCAGTGGATTTTGATGAATTTTTAGCGCTTGTCAATAAATACTGTCTTTCAGAAAAAAACAATTCTTATTGTAAAAGATTTAAAATCAGAAAAAGAGGCAATATTCCGCCATTTGATTTAATGCCAGATGGAAGTATTTTTAAATGAATGTAATACTGTAATTAGCTTGAATAGTATATGTAATATAAGCCGCTATAAATAGCGGCTTATATATTTTGGTAGTCCCAACAGGCTTTAGTTGGAACCAGATAATGGATGAATTAAGTTCCATATACAAAATGCGGGAATTGCTTCCAGTCTAATAGTTAGAAGGCACAAGGATTCTCTATAAGCAACATCCCTAATGCTATTAGAAATAATGAATGAATTAAACGCAAGTAATAGACTCAGAGGTCAAGAGGATAGAAGCAGAGAACTTAAGGAAGTCAAGAAAATGAGTTACTTTTTAGATGTATTTATAGCTATAGCAACTAAAGAAATAAAAGCGATGGGGCAAACTCCAAAAAATAAGACAAATAATAAGACTGGTTTTGTTATGAACTCAAAATCACTTAATGCTCCCCAGCTATCCCAATTAATAGTATCAACACTCCATCTAACGGGAGAACCCTCTAATCTTTTATTCATTTCCTTGCAAGCCATTTCTCGGTTTAGTTGGATAGAAGTACACGCATTCCAGACCATAAAGATAGAACATATTAATACTATTGCAATCCAAATAATTAAAAATGTTTTCATGGTATCCTCTTTTATATTACAAGTATGACATAAAAATTAATACTTATCAAGAGGAAAATTGTGGTATTGTGGCATTCAGATGTTGACGTCAATTATGGTAAGATGTATACTAGAAATATAAAGGTTTGATAAACCCTTCAATTTTAGTTATGGGCGCCCGAAATTTGTTTAGAAAGTTTACAAAAAAGTTTGTGGAACCAATGAATCTTGATGCAGAAATAGAAAAAATAACAATTCTTGTTATAAGTGGTTTTGGTATTGACCATTTTTTAAGTTAGTAATAAAATAATATAATATATAAGTATTTTGAAAAAAATGGAGGAATTGTGCAAAAAAATAATAAAAACAAAGTTATCAAAAAGAGTAACTTATTGGAAAAAAAGGTGATAGATGTTCATTATTTAAAAACGTTAGCTTATCGTTCTTATCAGGTTGATGGGATATTTGGGGGAATAACCCCTAAAGGTAAGCTATACTGTGAGTTATTTATTGAGCGTAGTGTGACGCCAAAAAAGACTACACATGAGATATTGCCAGACAGCCGAATTGGAAAAGAAATATCAAGAGAAGGTAAAGAAGGACTAATTAGGGAGATTGAATGTGGAATGACTTTTGATATTGAAACAGCTAAAGCAATTAAGACCTGGTTAGAAAAAAAAATTAAAGACTATGATGAAATATTTTTACCTCTTAGCTTGAAAAAGGAGAAGAAATAATGGAAGAGGGTATAGTTAGTTGCGTTCCTAGTGCTACAGAAAGCAACTCTGTTCAGGTACATATGAATAGTGCTTCGTTTGCTTATTACTTGAATATTCCATTTTTGTTTTCAGCTTCTAGTGAGGTGTTTATTGAGGGGGAAAATCGCTGTATAAACGAAACGGATATATTATATACCAAAATAGATACATTAATTAATTTTAATTATAAATTAAAAAGAGCGTTTGAAGTAAAAATAACTAAAACTGGAGACGAAGTGCTTGGAGAAATTGAAGAACTTGAATTGTATAGTTTTGGGAATAATGAATTTGAAACTTTGCGAGAATTAAACCAGAATTTGACAGAAATGTATGAATATTTATCTTCTAAAAATGATGCTAACCTAGGCAAGTTTCCTTTGAATTGGAAACGAATCTTGTCGTCACATATAAGTAATCAATAATGAAGATTAATAGCTATCCGGAAAAACTAATTAGAAAGAAAATCCTATCTAAAATAAAACCAGAAATTATTAATAAAAATGCTCCACATTGGTGGGGAGGCATTTATGTTGGGAAGGTATTGGTTACTAAAGTTAAAATACCTAATGAACATAATCGTCTTATGCATAGTAATAAAAGTAAACATATTGCGCATGATCTTAGATTAGGTGCTGAAGATTTTAACAGGCTAATTGACTGTTCTTTAAAGGGGACAGAATATTACATAAAATTAAGAGCTTTTATCTAAACAACCTATTATTACTTCTCTTTATATATACTGAATTATTCAGAAAAATCCAAAGGTTCTCTGTCGGGGACAATAGCACACTTACACTCTTTTTTGCACTGAGTTTTTCCTGATCTGGGTAAACCTATTTTCTTCCATTCTTCCATTGTCTTGCTTTGACCATGTAGTGCTTGACAATCAGGACAGGTATTTACGAAAACAGCTGACCATTTAAACAATTCTTTACCATTGATTGTTTTTTGGTCTCCGAATCGTCTTTTTGAATTAGGAAAGGTTGGCTTTAAGGCTTCATTAAATTCCTTAAAGATATGACCACCTTTGTCTAGGTCATCCAATAAATCGTAAGCGTATGACCAACCCATGTTGCCCAGCCCTGACATATTCGATAAAATAACACCTAACCAGAAAAAGGAGGGTGTTATTATGCCAGCAGAAAAAAAGAGGCAGTACAGAAACTCGGCACAGTGGCGCGGGTATGTAG
>JAHITE010000118.1 GCA_018817585.1 Candidatus Omnitrophota bacterium | reverse complement strand
TGTTTTGATTAAGTATTTTTGCGATCCCCATGCCCTACCCCTATGATGATTTCAACACGTTATATTATCCAAACAACAGGAGTTGCTCTCCTCCATCAATGCCTCTGTTCCCTTTTAAACAATTGCACTTAAAACAAGCGAGCTGTGTGTTCTTATAGCTGTGTTCTCCATCTTTTGAAAGTGGAATAATATGGTCTACTGTTATTGCCAATGGATTAAGAAAGCGTCTCCACTTCAATATTAGCTTACGTCTTTCCTTCGCTAATTTACTTAATGCTGACAATATAAACTCCTACCATATTCAAGCAGCACCTCTACGATGTTTCATCTCATGACATGAAATGCACAGGCTCATAAGGTTTTCCCACACTAATCTCAATTCCGGGTATCGCTTAACATCTTTGATATGATGCACAAGTACAGCCTTGATATATCGTTTCATATTTAGGCATTCTTCACACAATGAATTTATTCTTAACTTTCTTTTGCTAAGTTTACGCCATACATTGTCATATTCATGTTGTGGGCCTCTGCGTGTATTATATTTCGAATAGTTTTCTTTCTTAAACGCATCTGCCTTTACCTCGCACTCAGGGCAGTAGGTCGTTGTAGTAAGCACCCGCTTGCATTTAAGGCATGGTTTTTTCGGTGTTATCATGAGATATTTATAACATCCTATATTATATCACTATGTTACATTTTTTAAAACCCTACCGAGAACCCGGCGCCCATTCCATCTTTAAAAAGAACAATAGAGCAATCCATAACGTCCGAAATAACAACTCCTTGACACATATCTGATGTAATGCCGTGGGCTTCCGCAAATCCTCTTGGAATTACCATTTTGTCGCCTTTTAAAAGATCAAACCCTTTTTCTTTTGCCAGTTTTTGGAATGGGTTGGCAGCTAATCTATCTTGCAACAAGCTTACCGCCTGCCTTATAGTATCTGCTGTTAGTGTTATAGGTTCCGGCGTACTTGAGTAGCAATCCATTTTTATCCTTAATGTTGAGAGTGCAACTGTGACCGAAAGCAACCAGGTTGCGCCCAAATTCTCTTGCCTTTTATATGAGCTGGCCAGTAATCAGACCCGGGAACGTCTGTCTCACTGTTGTAATAGATACCATTTATTAGGAAATATTCTTTTGTCAGGTTTTCACCCATTTTTGAATCCTTTGTGCTGTCAATGGTTTTCAGCTCTTTCAAGTATCTCCCCTGAAATTTTAAAACTTTTTGGAGATTGTACTATTTTCACCCTTTCATAGTTTTATAGTGTTGTCAAGCTATTACTTTATTAATAAGCGTCACGCATTTTTAAAAATTGCTTTATTTGATATTCTTCTCTTATTATCTTTAAATGTCTATATACAGTTCCGGCGCTAAGATTTAAGAAGCTTGCTATTTCAACACCTGTAGCATTCCTTTTCCTATATAAGCATTCCAATATTCTTTCTTTATTCATTTCTCCTGCCGTTGGACCTGTTTTTGGATAGTACATTTATTTTATAAGTCCAGGAGTATCTTTCCCAGGAAAAACAAGCCTTCTTGTTATTTTAAAATTTTCACAACTCTTACATGTCGGAATATTGCTTGTTTCTCCAGAATAATCAAAGCACTCCTTCCGGGTTATAATTTTGTCATCCCTATCCGGGCATTGGATCGTTTCCAGTTCAATCGCCACTGCATCAGTGATAAATTCCCCTCTGCTTATGACGTTCATTCCTGTCATTCTTCCTTCGATAAGGTGCGGCTGTCCACATGCAATGAGCGCCTTTAAAACAAGCTCTGATCTTTTGTGGGTCTCCTTAAAAATTTTCATCTGGTCAGTAACGTATTGACCATCAACTTTTCCGGCTGCCAATTGTTTTGATAATTGCCTAAGTTCTTTGATTTCATCTGCGATTAATGACATTTTCAAGCTCCTTTGTTAAACGTTTAAATTCTATTGATTCCCGCTTTAATTCTATCATTTCGGGTGTTATGTATTTCCCATTAGCATTTGGTTTTCTACGAATTAATTTTTTTATATAATTGTCTGATTCCTTATAATCCTCATACTCAACGCTCTTGTAATAATTATCACGCCACTCTTTTGCTTTTTTACGTGCAGCCAATTCTTCTTTAATTTGGTTAGCATTTTTTATACCTTCAAAATCCAAACTAATAAAGTTTTTCATTAAATTTCGTTGATTTTTAGCAT
>JAHITE010000117.1 GCA_018817585.1 Candidatus Omnitrophota bacterium | reverse complement strand
TCTGTGAGCTGACTTGTCTTTTTCTTCTCCAATTTTTTCAGGATTTCGGCAATCCGCTATTTTTGCCCCCTGATTCTATACAGTCTTAATTTGGCATCCAATGCGGTCACAATTCGGTGCGTAACAGATATACATGTACCAGAAGGTTCTAAGGAGTTCTTTTAAGGGCGGCTTTTCCCCTGTTTGGATTCTTTCTCTGGTTTGCCAAACGATATTGCGCATCAGCCGAGCAACGTTGACCGGATAATCAGTTGCGCCCTGGCTAAAGTTTTTTAGCAGCCATTCTTTTGTCTGATCATGGATGAGTTCGTCGTAGTGGCGGATACCGGCTTTGCGTAATCGATCGTTTAAAGATCCTTTTTTAGGCATATTATTAATGTATAAGATATTTTCCTTTTCTGCAAGCGTTTTTTTGCTCTATCGGGAAAATTTGCTGGTAGAATGTACACTTGGGGTATCTGGGGACGAAGCTTTGAATTGCCGAATGATCGGGATGCTCAGAAGTAATCTGCCCTACCCACTGACTCGGGCTAGCTCAAACCGCACCTTTTATTTCTTATTTTTTCAAAATAAGTATGTGATAGAAAAATCATAACTACATACAAAATAATATATTTAAAATAAAACATCCCATTTATTGTATTAACTATAATACTACTATCGTTAAAAACACCTTTAAGTTCATTTTTAGTAAGGCTAGGGAACAAAATAAGCTCTAAAAGATTATAAATTAGCATTGCCCAGGACAAGTATTTAATTGATATAATGGCCCCCTTTTTAGACAATAATCCCTGTATACTAAAAAAAATATATAAAATTGAACTAGAAAATATTACTATTAGATTTGTATTCATATAAATAAGAAAATGCCAAAATTTTCCTTTTTCAAGACCTTTAATTTCCAATGAAGCGATATAAAAAGGATCACTTAGAAATATTTTCACAGAAGGAATAAGGATAATTAATTCCATAAATCCATAAAACAAAACCAAAACTAGAAATAGATACAACGATCTTTCTATAATCCGCTCTTTTAAATTAATCTTCATTATTAAGTATACAACCTCATATTTTGCAAGTTAAAAATTTAGCTTATGAAATATTTATACACCTTTTATTCCTGATCGTTTTGTTCGCATTTCCCTTCCTTTTCCTTAAAATTATATTTACTAAAATAATCTTTAGCAAAATTCCAACCAAACTTTTTTGCTGAAAACCAAAAAAAATCATAAATATTATCTATTCTAATTATTTTAAACCAACTCGAATAAATGTCTGCAAGTCTTTCGCACAGCCATTCCAGCTCATAAATTGCTCTATCTATTTCTTTAGGATCAAATTCTGCTCCCCATTTCACATTTGGTTTATCAATTTGGTTCAAAATATCTTCAGGAGTGCGTACATTCCCCCATGGATCAACATAATTCACCCCATTATTCCCACAATACTGGTATAGATTCATACTGTCGAAATACCCAATCGGATCCGTTTGCAGGAATCTGCCCAGCTCGGGGGAATACATTCTCGCTCTATAATAATACAATCCTGTTTCCGGATCGAGCTCACGACCAGTAAAGCCGTATGGATTACCTATGGCGCTCTGTGAAAGAACAGTATCTGACGCGTCCTTGATTATTGTACCACCAAAAACATCATATTCATAGCTCTCTACAGTTGCCCCTAAGGAATCGGTCAAAGCGACTATACTACCTAACCCGTCAGCGTGATAATAAAATGTGTCTTGTGTCGTGTGTCTTGTGACCTGTACTGGTTCATCTATTCCCGTCCCATACACATATTTTCTCAAAAGCTGATTACTGCCGTCATATTCAGCAATTACCTGATCGCCATCGTAAATATAGTATTGCGTATTGAGTAATGAGTGTTGCGTAGTATAAATCTTCTTAGACACTCTTCTGCCAAAAGGATCGTATTGGTATTCAATTATATTATTGGCTGTGGTTGCTTTGATAAGGCGGTTTTCATCATCATATTCATAGCTATTATTGCTGTCGTTTGTAAGATTACCATTATTATCATGAGTGAAAATTTTCCCATCAACTAATGTATACTGATTAAAACTATTAGCAGTATAACCTATAGAGGTTCCGTTGTTTACTGATGCGCGGTTGCCAACCTTATCATAATTGTAAGTTGTATCAGCCGCAGAGTAAGTTTCGGGATAATCGACTTCTTTAAGTTGGTAAATATTGTCATATGCATAGTCATGTGTTTCTGTTCCATTTACAACCATTTCTGTCCGATTCCCTACATTATCATATTCATAATGTAGGGAAGGGCCTTGTGTCAGCCCGATATCAGTCAACCGATTCAAGTTATCGTATTGATATGTTGTATTCTTACCATTAGCAAAGCTTAAATCAGTACGCCTTGATAAACTATCATACGTAAAAGCAGCTATCTGAGTTGGGGTTTGATTATTAATTACACTTAGTCTGTTTAAATTATCATAATTATACGTAATAAAATCATTATCAGGATAAGTAAGTTTTGTGCGATTACCGGCTGGATCATATTCATAATGCAGTACATATTGATTAGAATTTACAAATTGATCCACTTCTGCAACCCTGCCAAGATTATCATACTCATAATTCATGCTTGAGTTTTGACTGATAACAGAAGTAAGCCTGTTTCCTAAATCATAGATATATTCAACTTCTGAGGAATCAGCATATATTTTTTTAGTTAAGCGGTTTAAAGGATCATATTCATAGTTAATATAACAAGCATTACGAAATATTTTATTTATAACATTTGAGTTTTTATCGTAAAAGAATTGTTCAGAACCACCATCCGGATATAATATTTTTATTATGCGGTCAAACATGTCATAAGTATAGGTAGTCGCATTACCCTTAGCATCTTTTATTAAAATTAAATTGCCATTAGAATCGTATGAATAATTAGTCAGATTATCTTCTGCGTCAATAACCTGAATCAGATTGTCTTTACTCTCATAGATATAGAAAGTATGGTTGCCCTGAGAATCGATTACTTCAGTTCGATTATCATTTTTATCATAAACATAAGTTGTAAGCAGATAATCAGTATCATCCTTATATTGCTTGATTGCAGTAAGCTTATCTTTAGAATTATACTCATACTCTATCACTTGCCATTCAGCAGCATTGGCATCTGCCTGGCGTTTCAGCCTGAACAGATTGCCGTTATTATCATATTCAAATAATGTCTCATAATTAAACGGTGACGGAGCTACTGTACGGGTAAGATTGTTTAGTTCATCATAGTAAAAAACAGTAGAATGACCTCTAGGATCGATAATACTAGTCACATTGCCGAGAACATCGTAAGTAAAACTAGTTTGGACAATATTACTCATATCCCCGTAATTCTTAATAACCCGATATAAGTATCCAGTGGTTGGAAAATATTCATATTTTGTAATAATTCCTAAAGAATCGGTAACGGTATCTACTTCTCCATATTGGCTATAAGTAAAACCAACAGCCGGAATAGTTTCATTAATTTCCGAGTAAAGTATCTGAGTTAAATTCCCCCTTGCGTCATAATTAAAATTTGTAATATTTCCTTCAGGATCAGTAATGGTCTTAACCATATCATAAACATTGTCATAACTCATGCTGGTTATAATACTATTTTCATCCAAAGAACTTTGACCAGGCCGCTTTATTATTCTTAGAACATTGCCTTTTTCATCATATTCTTTATCAAGAACATTTCCACGAGGGAAAACTGTTCTTATAATCTGTTTAAAGTTATTGTATTCATAGGTCGTTGTAAAATTATAGGAACCAGAAGTAGTTCTAATGGAATTTCCCTTTTCAACTTTTCTTTGAGTGCTTCCATCAGAGTTGAAATAATATTCAGTTATCTCTCCATTGCTGTCCGTAAAAGTTGTTTTCAGAAACTCATAAACAAACTTGAATGTCCCTTCTCCGTAGCGTTGTTCAATAACCCGGCCCTGATCATCATAAATATTGTCAAGATAAACATTTCCCGCTGGATCGGTAATAGAGATAAGCAATTTATCCTGATTATAAGTATATCCCGTAATAACTCCATCAGGATAATGCGCACTCTCCGGCATATGTACTGACATTAATATTCCATCTGAATTATACATATATTTAAATTCTCTACCTGTAAAGTCTGTTATTTTACTAATTTTGTTCAGAGAATTATAACTAAACACAATGGATCTTCCCACTGTATCAGTTATGCTTAGAAGCCTTTTTGATGTATCATATTCAAAGTTGAGCTTATTCCGATTTCTGTCAATAATCATTCTAAGCTGACCAGTAAAATTAAATAAATATTCTGTTCCATGTTTTTTGCGCAAACAAAAACCGCTATCAAAACCAGAACCGGTTATTACCAAAATATCCGGAGGAAAAACAGTATATTTTTTTAATGCGTCAAATGAATGCTCAGTTTCATTATCATAATCCGTTCCTCCTAAATATTTAAATGTCTGAGTTGAACCATCATAATTTCTCAGCATAACAAAAGAATCGCTGCCATCCTGAACCTCATATAAATTGACATTATAGGAATGACTCCATCCTGAACCAAACGGCCCTTCATAAACATCCTTACTATTATAATACCGGGTAAATGAAAAAGGTAAACCTCTGGCAGGAATAAAAAAATCCTGCATATTATACCCAAAATTACCTGTGAACACATTTACTGGTTCGCCTTCCTCATCGCAAAAAGGAGGATTAGCCTCAGCAAAATCCAGACCACTTTCTCCACCATCGGCAAATGCTTTTGTCCCATCATTCAAGCAAGATTCTTTATATGGATAATCCTCAGCAAAAGTCATTGATGCAGGAAAAACAGCCGTAACAAAAAAAACTGCCACCATCATTACTGCGTTGATTTTAAATGCTACCTTTTTCATTTGCATATTTATTAAACTCACTATTCCTGGTTATTTATTATGAATATCTTTTGAGACCCAATTGCCGAATTACCTTCTTTATCCCAATAATTCACATAAAGCTTATACTTACCATTGCTGAATTTTGTTGTATTAAATGTATACGTAAAATCAAGCAATGATGTAGTATCAACAGTCCCCTCAGTTTCATAAAGCAAGTTCCCATCAAGATAATATTTCACCAAACATTGTTTCTTGGGATAGGGACTAATACTCAAAGTAAGATTTCCTGACACCTCAATAGGAGATGATATCGCCTGCCCCTTACCTAAAAGAACTGAACTTTTTTGAGGAAATTTTAGAGTCAAAGTAAGATCCTTAGCATAACAAGCAGTTTGCCACCCCAATATAATAGCAATTCCCAATAATATTAATAAAGCGTTCACTTTAATTTCATCATGAAGAATAATATTACTTTTCAAAGCTGCCCCCATCAAAATAACAATCTGACATTCAAAGTTTGCACATCTGAGTAATTATTATTATAATCAGCCTGGATTATAATTCTATAATCACCCTGTTTTAACATATTACCAGCATCATCTTTCCCATCCCATACTACTGTATTATTACCCAGTAAACACGGGGCATCTGATACAAGGGTATTTACTCTAGCCCCTGAATAATTATAAATAAAAATATTAATATTTGCATCCCTGGATAAATTGAAATTTATTTCGACTCCTGAACCATTCCCAGTATCTTCATATGGATTATCATAAGGATGGAAATTAACCGGAGAAACACTCATATTCGTTAATTTTGGTTTTCCGCCAACAATTATTATAGAATTAGTATTTACTCTGTATCCCCAAAGGGCAAAGCAATAATTCGAATAAGGAACTAAATCACCCGCTTCATCTCGGCAATCCCAATAACTTTGATGAGACCCCGCCGGAATCGGCTCCTCATATTTAATAACTCTTACTATCGCACCAGAAGTATAGTTGTCTCTTACTCTAATTGTATGGTAAACTGCCTCTGGAGTATCATACGAGAGCAAGCAAAACTCATTTCCGCTTGCATTAAACCTTGACGCAGATAATGCCATACTACGTGAAATATTATGTCCATCGGTATTTGAGGGATCATATATCATATTCAAAGTATCATCTACATTTTCCTCAATTATAAAATAATACACATCATCAGGAAGAATTGAACCATTATCATCTTTTCCATCCCAAGTCACAGTATTTAATCCTATTTGAGATGGGTGACTATTTAATAAGTTTCTTACAACTTGATCCTGATCATTTAAAATTTTAACATTCAATACGTTCAATTGAGTTAAATAATACGAAATATCAACTGTCTCATCTAAATAAGGATTTATGGTTTGTTGCGAAATATTCACATTAGTTAAGCGAGAAACAAAAATATCGATTTCAACTTGTTCTGATTTTGTTCCAAACTCAGTTTCCGCGGTAATCCTAGCCACATACGCACCAGTTGAAACAACATTACCCATATTATCAGAACCATTCCATTTGTAGATCATTTCTCCCGAAATCCAGTTAGCCACAACTAAATTCTTAATGGTCTGAGAATCTTTTAATATCTCAACACTTACATATGCTTTTTCACTTATTCTAATGGGAATACTTGTCTCGATGTATAAGTTTGCTTCTGGATGAAAAGGATTTGGATAAGCGTCTGCCACACTAAAAAAGGGGACTTTATCTACTAGTATTTCTAAATTTTTTATCTTCTCACCTGATTGAATAACTAAATTATATCTACCATTAGGAACAGCACCAGAAGATGTAATCCCATCCCATGTCAATTCTATCTCCTGTGATACAGAATCCGGATACAAAACCTGATTCGCAACGAGCTGTTTGATTAAAACATTACTCTGGTCAAAAATATTAACATTAAAAACTCCATGAGAAGAAGATTTAAATGAAATCTTTGTTATATCATCTAATATAAGACCCGGTGCCGGGTCATTAAACACTTCTCCAGTATCTGGGTTTATCCATGTCCCGCTTTCATCCGGCGAAAATGGATTTGGCATTGCTTTTAAATCAAAAATGTCCGGGCCTTCATTATAAATTGTATATTCAAAGGGAATAGATTGTTCTCCCCTTTTATTAGACTCATTATCATAATATGAAGCAGTAATCTGAAAGTTATACTCTCCATTAGCGATTGTTTTGGTATCAACTGATACCTGAAAACTTCCATCAATCTGTTTTTCACAAACAAAAATTTTATGCGGAGATATTATTTCTACTTGCACAGATGACATCCCTGACGTAAAATTCGAAGGTTCAATTTTAAAGACAACCTCTCCGGAAAGAGCTTCACCCGGCACTGGTTCGACAAGAGTAATAAAATGATTGTCTACACTGACACCATCCTGCACCTCCACAACACTAGCCTGATCATCCTCAGCTATAATTTTATATATGTAATTCCCATCTGCTACAACATTGCCGGCATTGTCTTTTCCCTCCCAGATAACTGAGTTTGATCCTGCGGATTTAGAAATATTTTCCTCTAAGATTTGAACTAAATTATTGTCTGAATCATATACGCTAACTGATACAGCTACATCACTATTTATAAAATAAGAAATCGTTGTGAATTCATATTGATCATTTCCATTCGGGCTGAAAGCATCGGGTGAATCAAATACCTTTGTTATTGAGAAAGGATTTGAAACATTATAACTATACGTCATAGAATACTCTGTTCTTACCAGTCCATTCATATCTTTATATTGAGCAAATATACACACCTCGTAATCACCATTGCTGATTTCAGTTGTATCCAACGCAGGTAACCATTGCCTAAGAGTCTGATTATAAATTTGTAATTTAAATCTTATCCATTCACTAGCACCAAGTCTGCGATAATACATGGTCACGCCAGACACAGCTGTTATATAATCAGATTTTTCTAAAATAAAAGATACTGTTTGGTTAAGATTCTCACCAGAAGCAGGCGAAATTATTCTCATAAAATGGTTATCAACCGACACTGTTCCCTCTTGATGTTCATTTCCCCCGCTATTAAACTCACAATCAATTGTATATGTATATAACCCATCATCAACCAGTCCATCCAGATTATCCATACCATCCCAAATTACATTGTTTAATCCCGTGCCAACTGATTCATTATCTTTTAATATTCGAACAAGATTACTATTTTGATCAAAAAGTTTAACTGTGGCTAGCCCATTAGATACTATATTATAGTAAATAGTTGTTGTATCATATTTACCATCACTATTTGGACTAAAAGCGTTTCTCGATACTTGCATATTATTTGCTATACTATACTCTATTTCTGGAGTCCACTCGCTCCTGTTTTTCCCCTCGCAATCAATATACTCAATATACATTCTAATCTTATAATTTCCATCATTTATATTTAAAGTATCCCAAACCATGTTCCATGTTTGGTCAGGTAATTGTACAGCATAACCCAATCTAGTATAACCAGCATAAATAAGGATACTACTTACTGAAGAAACATACGGCGAAGGCTGAATTTTAAATGTAACCGTTCCTTTAAGACTATCCTCCGGTAGAGGGTCAACTATAGTCGCAAATTGAGTATCCACAGAGATTGTACCCTCTTCTGTTTCTTCATGTCCGGGTTGATGAACGGCGTTAATTTTATAAGTATAAATACCATCGAAAACTACCCGCCCATTATCGTCTTTACCATCCCAGAAAATTGAATAAGGATAAGACCTACTCTCAAGATGCGTATTAGGTGGCTGTAATGTTCTAACATTGTTGTTATTCTCATCAATAAGATAAATACTTACATCACTTTCAATGCCTAAAGTATATTTTATCTGTGTCTGTTCATATCTACTATCTCCATTCGGACTAATAGGATCAGGAGAATCAGTTAACTCAACAAGCAAGTTTCCATTAGCAACTTTGAAATATCTGTAAACGATGTCTTCCCTAGATTTATGATCTTGATCATAATAATATATAGAAGAACTAAATTTATATATCCCATCGATAAATTCACTGGTATCCCAATCAGTTGTCCAACTACCATCAGGCTGCTGATCACCGTTACCGATTACTTTTCTATAATCCATTAAAGTTTGATGAAAAACCATAAAATAAACGAATTTAATATTTTGACAATATTCTGAAGGCTTTGCTGAAACATGCAGCACCCCGGTAACAGGACTATCATCATAAGGTAAAACTGTTAAAGAATGATTATCAAGAGTTATTGTTCCTTGTTTTGAGACCGTATTACTAGAGCTATCTATTGCTTCAATAATATAAGTATATATTCCGTCAGCTAGTATCTCTCCCTGGTCATTTTTACCATCCCAAACAGCAGTCTGATCGCCGACAGATTCCAAGACAGCATCCTTTATAGTTCTAACTAAACTGTTTAAAGGATCATAAATCTTTATACTCACAAAGCCTTCATTATTGATAACCCTGTAACTTATAGTGGAAATATCTCTCACTGTATCTTCATTTGGACTAAATGAATCCGGCGAATCTGAAACATTATAGATATTTATACCATTTAATAGACTATAAGTAACAGGGGAAATATATTGCTCTCTAAAATTATTATCCGCGTCATAATAATATAAACGTGCCCTTATTTCATAATTGCCATTCTCAAGATTTGATGTATCCCAAGTCACATTCCATGTCCCATCACCTTGATTTACGCCATTACCAACATAATGATTCCAATAAACTTCGCCTGGCGTTTTATAATAAAACATGACCCCCTGTATCGTCACATAAGGAGATGGAATTATTTTAATAGTTGTCTGTCCAGATACAATACTGCCGGCTGTAGGATTAAAAGTTATTATGGTGTTATCAACAGCAACGCTTGCTTGAGCCTGCGCCTGATAATTATCCTGATCAGTAACTTCAATCAAATAACTGTACGTGCCATCAGAAACAACAGCACCTTGATTATTTCTCCCATCCCAAGCAGCAGTCTGAGTACCAGCGATTTCAGAAATATTATTTTTCAAAGTCCGGATAAGGGTATTATTCTGATCATAAACACTAATTTTTACAGTACCGACTCGGCTAATATCATAAGTTAATGTATTTGCGTCAAACTGCCCATCAGCATTCGGACTAAACGCGTTCGGGGAATTTGAGACGTTGGTAATTTTTACATAATCAGGAATTATATAAGAATTAGGAATGGAATATTCCAAACGGTGTTCCCCTTTTAAATCATCATAATCCGCGCAAACCCGGATCTCATAATTTCCGATGCTAAGAGAATCCACATTCCAAGCGGTTGTCCAGAAAACATTTACCTGCTGTTGCGCGGCAGGAGTGATATTTGTCCAGGTTTGCGCGCCTTGAACCCGATAAGAAAATACCACATTCTGGGGGTTTTGAATATTAGCAGAAGGCATGGCAATAAGAGTTACATCTTCTGTCAGGTTACTGCCTACTGCAGGAGATGTGATTTGCATAAAATGATTATCAATTAATACTGTTTCGCTGATGCTCTGCTGTGCTTCCTCAGCAGTAATCTCATAGGTATAGGTACCATCAGGAACAAGATTGGAAGCATTATCGAGTCCATCCCAGATTACTGAATTATTGCCCATGGGCATAGCTAAATTTTCTTGAAGTGTGCGAGCAAGACTATGCGTGGAATCAAATATTTTAATTGTTACAATAGCCGGCGCATTGACGCGGTATTCTATTGCAGTTGTATCATATTGCCCATCAGCATTTGGGCTGAAAGGATTATTGGATATGTCAGAATCAATAATTTGCAGATCATTAATTATGGAATATTCTATGGGCAAGGAATATTCTCTTCTTAATTCATTATCATAACTATAATAATCAGCGCCTACTCTTATTTCAACATCAGCATTCAAACCTCTAGACGTATTTATTATCTGAGTCCAACTGCCATCAGGTTGCTTTACTGGAGGATTTTGATCATTAATATCATTCCATTCTACTTCTCCATTTTGCCTTGCATAGAATAAAACATTACTTTCCTGGAACACACAATCTGATGTTAAGGCTTTAACAGTAACTTGACCATTAAGCGTTGTTCCTGGAACTGGATCTGTAATAGTCATAAAATGATTATCAATAGTAACACTGCCTTGTTTTTCCCGGAAATTCCCCTGTCCGTCATCAGCAGTGATCCGATAAATATACTCACCATCCGGCTGGATA
>JAHITE010000116.1 GCA_018817585.1 Candidatus Omnitrophota bacterium | reverse complement strand
TATATTTCTTTGCAGTCCGATATCTAATCTCAGCTGCTCCAGGTCTTCCATGCGTTCTGCTCCGGCGATTATACTTAATGCTCCGGCCATTATTTTATCTTCAGCTTTAATCTCTCGATTCGCTTTATTTTTATAATATTGTCCGCATATCTTCTCAATTCCAAAATCCCGCAAACTATGCTCCAGCCACACTAATCCCATTTTCCCCGTTTTTGTCGGCTCCCATTCTTTTTTTAACGTGACTCGGTGCAGTTTTTTTGCTATCATAATAATGCCTCCATGGTTTTCACCCTTTGGGTGAAGGTTAATGTCCTCAAACAATAACCATTTTACCATCGGAGGTACTTCTTTTTTAGTTTTCTATTCAGGAGTTGGGGATTGTCAATTTTAAAAGCCTTTTAAAATCAATAAATAATCAAGGCAAAAAAAACCCTAATGTTTGCATTGTTTTATTTATTAAGCCCCTGAAAGGTGTCCCCTTGGATTAAAAGCATATCATAAATCAGCAGCTGTTTGCCACTAAAATTTATGATATGCTTTCAGCTAATTATTCCTTGCAACTATTTATAAATTCACACTCCAAAACATTGCTTATTCTCTTTGCTAAATAATAATATTTTAAAAACAAGAAAACAACTATCCAACAAAACTATTTTTAAGCAAATGTTATTGCCTTGCAATATACTTGTACATTTTTGATATCAAGATCTTCTATTGACATTTCTGATCCTTTAAAACTATCGACAAAGCTAGCCAAATCATCACCCTCAATTGTAATTAGCACTTTTTGATCAGCGGTCAACGCGTTTTTAATAACAGCAAGACTTTGTTTCCTTGAGTCCTGAGATAATCCATCAGTACCGTTATAAATATTATGAACCGCTTGAGCAATCGGAATGTTCCCATTTATTAACTGGTTTTTAGCAGGTTCTGGATAAGAGACAACAGTTAATTTCATATCAATATCTTCATTAGCCGCCAGCTTATCCGCTTCTCCTTTAACTTTTGATTTATTGGAAGCAATAATACAAACATTATCCAGCTTGCCTTCTCTTTGCTGGACAACTTTAACCAGACCACTGGCACTAGCGATTTTCGCGGTAAAGTCACCCTCAGCTGCCGCTAAATCTATTGGATCAATAAATCCAATTTTTTCATTGGTTATCCCAGCGGCTTGAGCAAAATCAGCAGCACTAATTGTTTGCTTACCCGCGAAAAAATCATCATAAAACATAACAGCCGAATGCTCAGACGCGTCATCTAACATACTGTCACTAATAACGCCTTTACGCGTAAGCACAATCTGATCATCTGTACTTTTTTCTTGATCAATTTCAAACTCCATACTCATCGGAATAAAAATAGCATTACGCCCTTTTTGGTTTGGAGCGCTATCTTCTTTAGCATTTTCCAATGTACTATCAGCTTGATTATCTAAATTAGCACTTTCCAGATGCTTATCCAAAGCGGAATTTAGAGTTTTCACAACCAGTGACGCGATCTTAGTTTCTGCTTGCATTTCTTCACTAACTACAATCCTCGGACTTGAACTTGCCTCAGCTTTTTTAGAACTTACTTCGATAAATACATGCCCACTGCCAATTGGCTTTATGGCAACTGAGATATTTTCGGTTTCCGAAGAATAATCACCCGGAACAATTACTAAAGCATCAACCGCATCACTTTTCACTCCAGCTTGAGCGGCAACTCCCAAAACTAAAGCATCCCGATCATCACCGGTTAATACGATCTGCTGATTTGTAGCGGCATTAGCTTTACTTAAAACAGGCATAATAGAACTTGCTTTAATTTTTGAACTAATAAAACTTTCCTGAGCGTTTGTCTCAACTTTAGCTAAGGAACTGGAACTTGAAGCAATCGGATTAGCGGCAACAGCGGCCTGCTTAAATCCAGCAAAAAGAGCATCCGCGACCTGAGTTTCTTCAATATCTGATCCATTGTCTTTTAAAGCAGTAGTTAATTCTTTGGTCATTGTCTTAGCATCAGCGGCATTATTTTTAATAATACTTGTTACCTCTGTCTTAATATCTCCTTGGAGATTAAGTTTGGATACTACAACCTGCGCGATAATCGCCCCGGAATTTGTTGATGTGTTATATGAACCAGAAAGGCCTGTGTTTAAAGCTTCCGACAATTCCAAATCACTGACGATAATAGCTTTATCAGCTAACTGACTGCTTATTGAGTCGATAACGGTATTTTCTCCTTGATTCTGCCCCTGAATTGTGGCTGAATCAGTCAAGGCTTCTTGGATTATCGGTTTAGCTACTTGCTGTTCCGCTGAATCTAAGTCTAAGCCTTGCGCGCCGACAGCAATAACCGCTGTTTTTTCCGCGCTAGAACTCTTACCTAAAATCAAAGCCTCTATTTTCGCTACAACTGCCTTTATTTCCGGCTCAAGACTGGCTACATTAGATATTTCTGGCTGATTGGTTTTTAAATCAGCGGCTATTGACTCTACAGCAGCATTGCCTTTTGCCAAAGATGGGACAACTTGGGTAATAATAGAAGCAGTACGCACTGATTTTTCATCAGGCTTAGCCGATGGACTAGATACAGTTGCGGATACATCAGCTAATGTAATCTTGACTGACGGGCTAGCCAAACTTACATTTGAATTTTCAGTACTCTTAATATCAGCAGCGTTGTTTGCTGTTGGAACAGCTGCTAAAGCAACTCCAGCCGTAGGATTAGCATCTGAACTAAATGTCATGTTCCCGGCTGAGGCTAAAGCGATTTTAGGATCTAAAACTAGTGTCTCATCGCCAGCCTTAAATTCAACCAGTACTGTAGTATTGCCCGGACCATCTCCTTTTTTACTCATAAGCTTAAGACTGGACTCAATTAATCCCAGATCAACTTCTACTTTCCCGGAAGCTGCCTCGACTTTAAATTCTTCGAGTACCTCAGTCCTTATCTGCGGATCACTTTTCCCTGGGTCAGCAGCGGCGATCGCTCCGAATTTAGCTACTGCTAAAAGAACCGTTGTCTTTGCTTCTGCTTTCTGGAAATTTGCTTCAAATGTCTTAGCTTCGGAAGAAGTCAAACCGGCATCAGCTGTAGCCTCCTCTGTAGGAATAGTAATCGCCAGGGTGCTCTGCATCTGAGTTAAAAAGTTCTCGATATCAGACTGGCCGCCCTGAATTATGTTAAGATATGGATTTTCGCTGTTAACAGATGCTTTGGGAGCGATTACCATATAAGATATTCTTTTTTTCTTTAAAATTTCAGTCAGCTGCTTTGTATGAAAACCGCCGGTTATTAAAGCGGCGCAATCAGCTTTATCCTTATCCATATGGGCTAAGGTCTTTGTTATAAAAGCCGCATCTCTTGTATCGGCCAGCTCATAAAATTTAGCCCAGTCGGGAATGTACACATCAATATACGCTATTGCCGGTGATAAGGAAGCAACCACTTTGTATTTATAAGCCTGCGGCTCAATAAATTCACTAAAACTATTGCTGTTTATCTGGCCTCGATTTTTAAAGAAATAAGCGATATCATCATTATCCATTTTCAGATCAACAAGCTTTGTTAAAACATCCAGATGCTTGTATAATACATCCAGCTGTTTCTGGTCATCATTGTCATAAAATCTATTTTTAAGCGCTTGAGTAATAACCTTTATCTCTACAAAAAGATTTTCATTGGCTACTTGTTCATATTTTGTAATATACTCAGCATAGGCATTAAAGTTAGGATAAGCGCCCATATTCAACTTTAAATCAAAAGCTAAATCTTTTAGATAATTAGCAAATTCTCCCGCGCTGACCATTCCCTTTTTAAAATCCAAACTTTTTTCAACCAAATTGGTAATTGTCTGTTTATCATTGATTAATTGGGTTAAGACGGTAATCAACTGCATTCTTTCAGTATCGGCTTTTTTAAAGTCAACATTCAATTCAAGATCGATCGCGTTTTGCAATTCATAAAATAATGGATAATTAACTCTTCGCAGTCCATTTTCTTCAATCATTTTATAAAGTTCGACCGCGTATTTATCAAAAGAAGTTTTTCTTGAAGCATAAGCGTTTTCCAGAAGATCTAATTTCTTGAGATTCTCGTTATATATTTGCTGTTTAAGCATATCCAGGGCGTTTCGGATAGAAGTAAAGTAACCTTTCGCTTCCTGTTTAAAAGGCTGTGATTCCTGAAAAACATAAAGATTATCCATATATAAACGCAGATCTTCAACGCCGTACAGCTTTAAATCATAATCGCTATTAACCGCGAAATATTCCGCGCCGGTCAAGGTCCCTTGTTTTACTAAATATAAAGCAACATTTTCTCTGACTTTTTTATCCGGAAAATTGGATAAAAGCGCGTTTTTAACTTCACCGGAAGCTCCTTCAAGAGCCACGACCTTTAACTTATAGTTTAAAGCCAGATTATCGAGAATTTTGGCAATATTCTGCTGAGCTTCAAAATCACAATGGGCATCTTGGATATTAATAATAAGTTTATCTGTCCCGGAATTATACGAATCTTTTATTATCCCCCAATCAGCAGGAATCCTAAGGTTAAGCAGTTGTTCAAGGCTTGAAGCTTGAACACTGACCTCCAGGTCACCAGGATCAGCATTTGCTGCCCACGAATAACTAATAGTTAAAAATATCCCCAAAAACACAACACAACCCATACGAAATAATTTACTTCTTCGCATTTCCCTTCCTCCTTATTAATTATAATTAATCCAATATAAAATTATACTCCTATTATACACTACTTTTTGATATTTCAAAAGAATGAACTCCTGGCAAAGTACCAATTCCCTCCTCTTGCGTAATTGGGTTTCCATCAACAATCCCCGCTATCTTATTTAGAGTTGCAAGTGTATCAGGAGAAGGAGTAACCCCTATTATTTTATCAATTAAAGCATCATTAAATACTTTATTCGGTGTTTGCTGGATATCAGAACTAGAATAAGTATTCGGATTATCAGCTTTAAGCTGGGCAAGTGCCCCGCTTAACAAAGCCATACCATCAGCGGATATAGCATCACCAAAACCATTAAGCCATTCATTAACCGGACGATTTAAAGCAGCATTATGTTTAATTAAAAATACTTCATCAGTTGTCAGATCTCTGTCCATATTGCTACTTAGCTTTTCGCTAAGTGCCTCAGGAGTAGTTATTTTAGCTAATGTTTCTTTGCCTAGTCCGGCTAAAGCATTACGCGCATCCTTACCTCCACCACGAGTAAATGTATGACTGCTTACTCCTTCTGGCAACTTTTGACTGCCCTCGGTATTAAAATATGCTTCCGCGGCTTCATGAATCACTGCCATCCCGGCAATAAGATCTTTATTCTGACCTTTAGGATTAACTAATTTATTCGCGACAAACAGTTCAAGTTTTCTGTTTGCAAAACCAGATATATTTTCAGGATTAGATTTTAATAAGTAAATCCCTTCATCTTTCGCGATTTTGATTATCGCTTCTAATGTATCCATTTCGTCAGCTTTTAAATTCTTACCAGCCTCTTTCATTACTGCTCCGATAAACTTGTCTAAATCAGCTAAATTCAGTTGTTTACTCTCAAGATCAATCTCCATAGTAACATTATCGCCATTATTTAAGATACTGCTCAGGACAAGTTTATCACCTTTTTTCTCACCAAAAACCAAAGTTTGTCCCGGCTTACCCATTAAAGCCCCCAAACGAGGATCATCACTCATCTTAACATCTGCTGAGGTTAATTCTTCAGATGTAATTAATGCTTTAATTTCTTCTGAAGTATTCATTCTCTTAATTAAAGTTACTGGCGGCTGATCCATTGCCAATACCAATTCCTTAAATTGATCAAAATCATTCCTAGCTCCTCTTAGGTTATTAGCTTGCGTATTACTCAAACCCTTATTAAATTGAGCCGCGGCCTTAAGGATATCTTCTCTGGGATTAGAAGTAAATTTACCAGTTTGCTCAAGTGCTTGGCCAAAAGTCTCCGCGGCTTTTAAATAGACAGTTATTGCCGCATCCTTTAAACTGGCCTTCACTCCTGGGTCAGTAGCCGCATCTCGCTGTTCAACCAAATCTACGCCCTGATCAAATAGTTTGATCCCATTTTGAATTGTTTTCATAACAACATTATATTGAGCGTCTCGATAAATCTCATTAGATTCTATCTTTTCACTTATTTGTTTATTTGATACACTGTCCGCTTTTGAGATATTGTCATTAACCTGTTCCATTATTTCAAACAGATACACGACTTTTTCAAATTTATTGCTATCTTTATTCTCTGGCTTAATAATAAGCATGGATACTGACTCTAATTTACTAACAATTATCGCGCTCAGACCCGGATCATCTGCCACAGATGAAACTATCTGATTGAATTGTTCTTTTACACTTTGAATATCGCCAATATATAAAGCTTTAACCGATTCATTTAAACTCGTTAACACACTATTTACTTTTGCCTGTATTTTTTCCTGTTCTTGGACTTGCTGTTTCCGCTGATTTATCATTTGTGAATTTTTATTTAAACCATCAACAAACTTATTGACGTTTGATTGCTTCTCCGAAGATTTAACTTGAAATAAACCAAGCGCGTCCTGAGTTTCTTCGGTACTTACTTCAACATTATTTTCCGCTCTAGCTGTTATATAATTTATCGCCGCGTTATAGCCCGCAGCCTCATCTTTGCTGTTAAATCCAGTAAGAATAGCTTCATATTCAGATGGCAATACATTATTACTACTCAAAACTCTTTCTAAAGTTTGGAATCTCGCCTGATCTTTTTCCAGTTTATAATCCCCAGCAATATTTTTTGTGTTTTCGCCTTTAATTACCCGGCTGGCAAGATCATAGGATGCTACTTCAGATCGGTTATCCTTACTATTTTCAAGCTTACCGCTCTTTAGCGCGTTTAACTTTAGATTAGCTGTATTAATTATACTATTTTCACTTGTCCAGCGCAAAAATACTGTTTTAACCAACAACTGTTTATCAGCGGATAGCTGTGAATTTTTATTTAAAGCCTTTATCAGCCGATTAGCTTTTTCGGTATTTCCCGGAGATTTAACTTTGAATAAATCAAGCATATCCTGAGCTTCCGCGGTGCTGATCCCGGTATTGTTTTCAGCCCTAGATATGATATAACCTATTGCCGCGTTATAGCCCGCATCTTCATCTTTGCTGTTAAATCCAATAAGAATGCTCCGATATGTAGCTGGCGATGCATCATCACTGCTCAGGATTTTTTCTAAAGTCCCTAATCTTGCCTGATCTTTTTTGTCTAGCTTATACTCAGTAGTAATCGCTGTTGTCTTTTCGCCCTTGATTACCCGACTAGCCAAATCATATGACGCGACTTCCGCTCGGTTATCCTTACTATTTTCAAGCTTACCGCTCTTGAGGGCAGTGGAATTCTCTTCAGCTGTATTAATTATACTATTTTCACTTGTCCAGTTTGAAACCACTGATTGAACACTCTGTTTTTCAGATAGCAATTCTGAATTTTTATTTAAAGCTTTTACCAGACGATTAGCTTTTTCCGTATTTCCCGGAGATTTAACTTTAAATAAATCAAGCATAATTTTGGCTTCGTCATTTGTAATCAAAGTATTGTTTTCCGCTCTGGCTGTTATATAATTTATCGCCGCGTTATATCCTGCCAGCTCAAATGTACTGTTAAACCCGTCAAGGATATTCTTGTGTCCAACAAGTGATACATTATCACTGCTCAGGATTTCCTCCAAAGTGCCAAACCTGGACTGCTCTTCTTTTTTATTTATCTTATAATCACCAAGCAAACTGTTTGTGCTTTCGCCTTTAATCACCCGACTGGCAAGATCATAGGATGCGACTTCAGCGCGGGTATTAGAATTAGACTTCATCTTGCCGGTTTTTAGTTTATTTGACATCTCATTAAAGGTATTAATTATATTATTCTCACTTGTCCAGCGCGAAACCACTGTTTTAACCGGTAACTGTTTATCAGCGGATAGCTGTGAATTTTTATTTAAAGCTTTTACCAGCCGATTAGCTTTTTCGGTATTTCCCGGAGATTTAACTTTGAATAAATCAAGCATATCCTGAGCTTCCGCGGTGCTGATCCCGGCATTGTTTTCCGCTCTGGCTGTTATATAATTTATCGCCGCGTTATAGCCCGCATCCTCATCTTTGCTGTTAAACCCAGCAAGAATCGTCTTGTATGCAGCCGGCCCAGCGGTTGAAGAATTCCGTTCGCTAAGCAGCATATCGCGAAGCCCCTTAAATTCTGCTGTCACTGTTTTATCCGTAATCCCATAGCCCTTTAATTTAATCTCGAGCTCTTTATCAGTAACAGACTCATCTTTATTTGTTACTATTGCATCGGCTATATCATAGGCCGCGACTGTATTGCGCTGATTCTCTGTTGCTCTAGATCTAGTTGAAGCATTTACAAATTCACTGTGTTTAAGCTTAAATTCCTGAGTGATTTCATGTTCTTGTGTTTTATTTTCCGTGATACTGCTGTTTTTAGCTTTGGTTAAGACTTTTATTGGAGCAAAGCTTTGTTCAACAGCTTCTGTGTTTAAGATTTCTCCTTGATTCGACGCGTCTTTAAGACTAACAACAAAATCTTTGAATGCCGCTACTAAAGCAGGCTCATTTATCGCGAATCCGCTAAGAATAGTCTCAATGCTCCGGCTTTCGTCTAAGGAGTTATTAGAATTCAATTGTCGCGCGATATAATAACCCGCGGCCTGAGTTCGATTATCCAGGCTAGTATCATCTTGCAAAATAGAATTAAGCACTGTTGAAGCAGTATCAATTTGACCAATCTCTTTCTTTACAATCTCAAATACCAGCTGTTTAAAGCTAAGACTTACACCTTCGGAACTCAATCCCTGCTCAATGGTTTCAATTGCCTGCTGTTTATCTCCAGAGCGTGTATAGGCTTTAACCAGACCAATTAACGCGCCCTGATGAGTAAAAGATTCGACTGGTGTTGATTCAACGGCTTTATTATAC
Source organism: Candidatus Omnitrophota bacterium (assembly GCA_018817585.1). Taxonomy (GTDB): domain Bacteria; phylum Omnitrophota; class Gorgyraeia; order B26-G9; family B26-G9; genus JAHITE01. The sequence continues at coordinate 10,088 of JAHITE010000116.1, read as the reverse complement.
TCGATAATTGCCGAAGCACTATAACCCATAGCAGTATAAATCTGGCCCTTAAGCAAATGCGCCTCAGCTTTGCTTGATCCGCTAAGCTTGTTTACATTCTCTCCGATACCATTAATCAGCACATCCATATATTCAAGCACAGTATCGGCTTTAAGATTATGTACAAACTCATTTCCGACTTCTTTGATCGCCGCGTCAACTGCCGGAACCATCGTGCCATCCTGGATAAGGGTAAGCAGTTTTAATCCTTCAAATTTCAGCTCCATGGCTTTTATTTTCCCTTGATCCAGAGAAATATCGCCAAGATTAAAATACAAGCTCGCTGTTTCCTTAAGCATTGTGTCTATATTTTCCGCTTTACGCAGATCACCTTTGATTAAAAGATTACTAATGCTATTTAAGTTTTTTTCTGCTTCAGATAATTCAGTCTGTTTTAAATTAAATGTGAATAAAACATAATGAGCCGCGACCAGATTTTCCGGTTTAGCCTCTGGATCAGCAACAACAAGATTAAACTCTTTTTTCGCCTCTATGGAATTACCCGCCTTATTATGTTTATTACCGAGCATAAAGTGATATTCACTTTTAGTAATATTTGTTCCAGCCAGCCAGTTGATCAGGTCAAGCTTCTGCTCGGTTTTTTCCACTGCGGTATTATAGAAATTGCCCATAGCCTTTTCCATACCGGCTATTTCTTTAACATTCAAACTCTCAAGTCCGGCCTGATCCTGGCCTAACAAAGAGATCATATTGGTTAAATCTTCTTTACTCATATTCTGGGAATTATCCAGTTCGGCAACACTAATATTTTTTACCAAATTACTTAATGCTTCTACTTGGCCAGCAGGTTTTACTAAATTATCAGTCTTAATCTCCGGAGAGTTCATAAAATTCTTCGCTAAAGCCTCGCTTTTCGCGAAATCAATAATTGTTTTACATAGAGCACTAATTTTTTCATTTGGCACCACGATATCCAGAGCGATTAAACTAGTCTCCAGATTCTCCGCTGTTATTTCTTTGCCATCATCCCGCAGCTTTGCTGCCTCTACACCCACAATATTTAATAATGTTTCTGTTGTCATCTCAAAAGGTTCAGCAGAGCCATGCGCGACTTTAACAACCTGATTTTCAAGCTCAGCCTTTACAAATAAACCATTTATCTTAGGATTATCATTTTCATTAATACTAAATAACTCCGCTACTAAATCATCAGCCTTTGGTTTAATTCTATCAATAAACATATTACTAAAAGCAAGCGCCTGATCATCAGAGATATCCTTAACTTTTAGTTTTAATTTAGCGGCCAAAGTATCCGCGCTAATATTTTCTTTGGAAATTTTTCCTGATTTAATGTCAGCTTGAAGTTCAGCAACCGCGGATCCTAAACCGCTAACAATGTTTTCTGGTATGGTTTGAACTGAAGCTGCCTGTACCAGCGCGGATTTAATATCCTTTATTTTTTCAATTCCTTTTTCGGTAATCCCCGGCGCCACGAGATTAAACACAAACAACTTCACTGACCCGGCCTGAGGTTCAGCTTTAGACGCTGGGATATTCATCATTGCCATAATCTTATTTTCCAAATCACTAACATCGCCAAGCGTGCTTTTGCCAGACAAGTTGTTTATGCTTTCTGCTATATTCTGCCAGCCCTCAGATTTTACACCCTGAATAACTTGTACTATAATTTTTCTTAAAGCATAAGCAGGATCACTGCTTTCCGATAGAATGTTTTTAATATCCTTAACCCGCATATTGCTTAACCCGGTTTTCAACTCTTCAGGTAATGTTTCCGAAAAAGCAAACACACCACTCAGCTGTTCAGCTGAGTCCATCTCAAATACAGCAGTAACTTCTGCTTGAGAAAGATTATTTGTCCGGCCAAGCTGACCTATCTCGCTAAAAGTCATCTCGTCAAATTCTTTGTTCAGAGGGTTGTTCTTTTTAAGATCAATCATTGCCTTGGCTTTTTGTTCATCGTCAGTATTGTCAATAATAAACCCGCTAAAAGCAATCTGCTTGTTATCAGCTTTCGCGATATGATACATCGCGTCAAAACTGGATTTTTTATTATCAACAGCTAGTTTCGGATCAACTGCTTCAATAGCGCTATACGCGTTTAATACGTCATTTATCGTCTCTTTAGTCAGCATGGGATTAAAAGCCAGCACAAACAGATCGGATATTTCCTGTTTTTTGCTGTCGGATAAATTTGCCGGCAGTTCATTTTTAAGAGATTCCGCTTGAATTATAATCTGTTCCAAATTTTGCTTATCTGAACTTTCGCCATATAACAGCTGATAGCTAAGTGTCATCAACTTCTGGGAAAGTTGTTTTTTTGTTTTTTCATCAAGCCCTGAATTATTTAACACAGCACCGGCATAAGTAGGAGCGAGAGTTAAAGCTATGGATGTATTGCCCTGTCTTGAACCGGATTCAAACTCGTTAATAATTTTTTCAAAACCAGCTTCATCTATTTTTCCCTTGCAAACATCAATAACCCTCTCAGCAACAACTTTAGAGGATATTGTTCTTGCCTTCTCCGGAGTCCCGGTTCTCGGCAATATATGTTCTTCCATTGTTTTGGCTACAGATAACATTTCATCAACATGCAAAGCATCTTTATATGTCTTACCCTTAGCCGCTGGTTCAATAGTCTTATAAGAGCCATCTCTGGCATTATTAATCTCTTTTAGCATGCTATCCAGAACACCCTCGGTTCTTTCGCCTTTTACCTGCGCCTTGAGCGTTCCCAGGTTTTCAGCAGAAGAATCCAGAACCCGATTAAATATTTCTTTAATTATTTTTTCCCTGGTTTTAAACTCTTTCTGAGACCAGCTTACGTCGCCTTTAGAACCAGCATTGATTACTTTCTTAAGCATATTGTCGATAATTTCCCCATTGCCTTCTGACTTAATAATCGCGTCTCGAGACATTGCTTTTAAGAATTTAATCAGGATTTTACTTTTTAAAGTCTCTTCAATTGAAAATTCTATTGCTTGAGAACGCTCAACTGCTTCATTAATTTTCAGATTAAGCGCGAATTTATCCTTTATCGACATTTCACTGGGCTTGCTGGAAAAATCTTCGAGTAATTTTGAAGCTTTTTGGTCTTTATACAAGGAATCTTTTGCAGACCACATTTCCCGCAAAGCATCTTTTGTCTGAGAATTTTCCGGCTTCATAACCTCAGATATCTTGTCTTCGGCTGCTTGGCTGGTCTTTTTATCTAATAATAAAAATCGCGCTGCTTCAAATCTTCCCTTACCATTTGTTCTGCCGACACGCGCTGCCAGCTGGGTAAACAGGGTTTCAGTTAATTCCATTTTGTTATCCAAGATAAACTGATTTAATTTACCACGCCAGTCTGTTCCGGTAAAACCACGTTCATTTATAATAAATACCTTGGTCTTGCCATCAATGCTTTTCGTATCAGCAGCCTTATACATCTTTGAAAAATCTACCGGAACTTCCTTACCATTCGCGTCTACTCTATATGCCGCGTTCGGCTCTACCCGGTAAATTTCCAAATCTTCTCTTCCTTTTAAAAGATCAAAAACTTCATTTCTCGTCAGCTTATCTGCGGAAGCAATCATAATATTTCCATCAACCATACTCTTATCTTTTGATCTATTGTTAATTTTAGCAATAAGACTATTTTCTCCTCCTTGAATACCATCTAAGAGTTTCATATTTTTTTTAATATCAAATTGCGTCCGGCTGATGGTTTTAACCTCAGAGCCTAAGCTGGAATTGATCAAAGAAATCCTGCCTTCAGCAGTCGCGGTCATACCCAAAATTTCCGCGCTGCGTTTATCAAATATTTCCAATAAAGATGTATGCTTATCAGTTTCCGCTTTTTTAATATTTTCCAGTTTTACTTTATCTATTTCGCCACTTTCTCTTGCTTTCGCGTTTACTTCCAGCCCCAATGTCAAAACATAATCAACATCGCTGATTCTGCTGTTTTTCTGCAATTCGCCTGATTCATTGGTCGGATAGATCATTTTCTCAGATTTTCCCACACCCCATGACCGGGCATTTGCTTCTTTTGTAAAGTCACGCATACCTTCGAGAACACTTCTTATCTCTTCTTTTGTTACTTTATAATTCCGGCCGTCTTTACCAGTAACTCCGTCTTTAAGCAAACGAGTCCTCAGCGACTCAGATATCCCTATATCATCAACTTTGTCACTATAAAATACAGTTTCCCCTTGACCTTTTATCTGGCTATATTCACTTACTGGGTTTGTTTTTTTCAGCTCGCCGATTATCCCCTCAATTTTATTTATCCGGCCAAAACCAACTGACTCTCCTTGGCCGCTGCTGATATAAGAGGATTTACCGGTCAGCGATGTATGGATTTCATCAGCCAATATGCAATTTACTTTATCAATTTCCGCGACAATTTCCGGTTTTTCCGTATACAGATTATGCATATGGCCAAAACTTGTATAATCAAGCACCAGCACCTTTTTAGAATCTTTTAAAGTCTCTAATAATTTAGTGTAATTCCTATTCTTAAAAAGCTCAGAACCATTAACAAATTCTAAACCGCCGGCTTTAGCCGCCATATCTTTTGTAGTAACAGTTTTATCTTCTAACAAGCCTTTACCTTTTTCAGTGCCGGCAAAAGGTCTGCTAACAATGTCTTTCACGTTTGCCTCAGTATTAGTCAGGATAATCCCCTTAAAATCACTGCCATGGATCAAAGACATTGCGATCATATAAGTAACCGCTACTTCTGTTTTTCCTCCGCCGGCGTCTAATTCAATATGCTTACCTTCTAAGAAAGCAATCAATCCTTCAACCTGCTCAGGTTTTAAGCCTCTGGCTTTACCCTCTACAGTCTTCCCATTAGAATCAATTTTCGCTTCATGACCCATAACATCACTGATCAAACGATCCATAAATACTAATGCTTGCTCTGCGGTCAGGTTCTTTTTGCTAGCAATACTATCGGTAGCGTTTTTATATATATTTTCTTTATTACCTTTATTTAGATTCAACATACCATCTAAGGAACTAGCTTCCGACAATTGGTCAAAAAGTGCTTCTCTAAAATTCTCTGTGTTTTTTGTGGATTCGCTCTTTGTAAGTTCAAAATGCTGATTAAAATCAGCTTTATTTCTAACTGTATCCCATTCCCTATAGCTTGTTCTATCCTCTTCAGAGTTTAATTTTTCCCTTAAGCCTTCCTTACCTTCCACACCTTTCAAGCCTTTAATAATCTTATCTTTAGCCGTTCCGGTTATATTGTTATCGCTAAGCAATTTACCAATATTGTTTTCAGTTAATATATTTTCTATTTTTCCATTCAAATAACCCCGATAATTCAAGCCGATAATATCTTGTTTTACTTTTGCTGGCAGTTTGGCAATTTCGCCAGACATAGTTGTATGATCTTTATTTGTTTTAATTCTAATTTCAGCCTTTTTTTCCTTTGATAATTTCTCGCCATTTATTGTCCGAGTAACCACCGTATCCGCAGTCACTAAAGTTACCCAACTTTTCCCTGCCTCTACAGAACTAACTCCATGCTTAATTATATTTTGCTCAAGATTACTTCTTGCTTCTGCTTTTTCAATCAGCGCATCGCGGACATCTTTAATCGTTGCTTTATCTTTTGCTGTGTTCTTGAGTGTTTGCTGAAGATCTCTAAATTTAATTCTCTGGTCTTTTCTAGACAGGTCACCAAAAAGAGCGGTTTTCTGACTTGAACTTAATCCTAGGAAGTTACCACCAGTATCGATTATATGCCGCAACCCACTGTTTATATCTTCGATTTGAGCAGCTTGTTTTAATAGCGGATCAGCTAAAGCCAATTTCAAACTAGCTTGCTGCTGCTTGGCATTAGCCTCAACAAGTTTAGTCTGGAGTTTATTGTATTGGCTGGTGCCGGATTGACTTTTTGTTAAATCAAGAGAAAGCCGCGCAACATCATACGCTGCCTGGCGATTCTTTAATACAGCGGCTAAACTCTTTAATTGTCTTGTATACTTAGACTCTGGAGCAGAACGTAAAGAGATAAACCCGTCCTGGCCTCTGAGGCTGCTGAAAAAGCTTTGAATACTGCTTTTATTTATAAGTGAATTTATCGTACTCAATGTAGCGCCTTCAGGAACTTTTTCCGAATCTACTTTATTTAAACCTACTTTTTTCCGATCAGCATCCGTAGTTATTGCCTTATCCTGAACCATTCCGCTCATATTATTCTTAACCTCAAAGGCATTATTCAAATCCTTGACTTTTTCCTTTAAAACTGATTCGACAAGTGTTTGATTACTTGCTTCATGGATAGGCTTCAAACCTAAATCTTCAGTAAATTTGCTTACAACCTCAGCTTTTATATCCGCGTCACTGATTTCACTGATTGATTTATTTGTATACTCAAGCAATGATTCGGTTGATATCCGTGAGACTAGACCATTCTTTAACATATCCTTTAAGCCAGTATCAACTTTCCAGCCTTCAAACTGAGCACGCATATTCTTCGGTAAGATATCACTTAATTTAACACCACTATTTTTGTCTGAAAGTACCAAAGCATCTCCATTAGCAATCCTGGCGATATCTTTTGTATCCGCATTATTTAAAATATTCAGCGCAAGATTTTTCGAAACAGCTTCATACAGATTTTTCACATTGTTTGAGGCCATATCTGTGACAGTCGCGTAGTCAGCATTCTTGGCTTCTTGAACAATAGCTTTGGAAGGCCCTTCGCTATTAGCAGTAAGACTGTTTTCAAATTTTGCGTCTAATGAACTGGCAATCTCAGGAAAATTATTTTTGAGCCATTCTTGTTTCATTTTAGAGCCTTCATTAACAACCATCGACTCATTCATCGCCGCTATCTGTTTAGGGCTATATTTACTCATTAATGAATTAAGCGCTAACTGCTGCAATTCATTGGAAACTGGTTTACCTTGAGCTTCAGATACTGTCTCAGGAGCTTTAGCTTTCGCAGTAGTTGACTCAACTCCTTTGCTTTGCACAAACTGAGGATCAGTTAGCATTAAATCACTTTGTGACTTCAGCTGATTAATTAACGCTTCTTTGGCAGAAACAGGACCGCTGTTTGCGCTATCTTTAGAATTAGTTTGGACAACTGATTCTTTGGCAACTTCAAAATCCTGAAGTTTAAGTTTTGTACTATCATTTGGATCAATAACAACCCTATTACCAACAATATCAGCATCAGATATATTAGTCCTAAAATAACGCATCTGATCCTCTGTCCTAATCTGATAGCTATGTCTTCCCGCCATGAGCATGAAAAATGCGATCTCACTAGCCATCAGCTTAATTCCCTCTTCATCCTGAGGTAAAAATGCTGATGCTCCGGGCAACTTATTTAGCAATGGAATTGCTAACTGGGCTGCATGATTATATACAGCCAATTTTCTAGATATTGTAGCTGGATCTTTTAAATAAGTTTTTGTAAATTTTTGAAATCCTGACATTTTACTGAATACTGCCTGTTCTTTAGCCATTCCTTCTGCGGTTTTTCCAACACCTACATTTTGGAATACCGGCATTACTGGCCCAAGGAAAAGACCCATTTTACCCATATTCAGAATCGATACACCAGCTGATTGGAAAAAGCCCATACCCGATTCTTTTCCCTCCCAACCAAATTCATAGTCAAAATTTTCACCGTTTACAGCCCAATTCCAGGCATCTTTCCCTAAAGCAATACCATTAGAAATCATTGTATCAAATGCAAAAAATGTCGGGCCAACTGCTAAGAATTGCTTTGCGCCTCCAAAGGCAAGCTCAGATATATTATAGCTAGGGGTTTTGCCTGAAGAAATCGCGGTCATTTCATTGCCAACTTTTGTAAAATAACCATCACTTTTTTTACCAAAAAATTTCTGTCCTACTTTTGTATTTATAAATTTAATCAACAATGCTCCGACTGCAAATGTTTTAATAATATCAGAAGAATTGAATTCTTCTCCGGCAAGTGCGCGTTGGACAGCTGTTAAAGCTGTAAAACCGATTCCACCAGCAACCATAGACATTCCGCCTTTAGCAAAGTTTGCTATACGCGGAAATGATTTGCTTAATTTTGTTATTCCTTCAGAAACCCCGGACAATTTTCCAGTGGCTTTTAAACTTGCTATACGTGAGCTTAATTTTGCACCAATACCATACAAACTAGTTAACCCTACTCCCAAACCAAAGCCCGTTATAAAGCTCTTCCCAAGATCTTTAGCTGATAGAAAACCCTGACCTCTAGCTAATGAAATAGCAATATCAAAACCCATATAGCCCATGCCGATATTAAGTCCTGTTATACCCGCCTCTTTCGCAAAAGAACCTACTTTTGCGATTTTGATTGCTGATTTAGAAGCAGATGTCACCGCAGCACGCAAACCTCTGGTTAGCCCAACACCTAAACCTGTTCTCACAGCAGAAATACCTTTAAACAGAGTGCCTACTCCAGTAAACAAAGTTGCTATTTGTACAGGGATACTAACCACATCAGCAATTTCCCAACGGCCCATATCATCCCATTTTTTATTTGTGGAATTATAAATATTAACACCAGCAGTTGTCATGTCCTTTACAAAATCAATTCTTTCATTATTCTCATTTATATATTCTTGCGTAGCACCAGGAGTAAGCTCACGAAGTTTCTTCCCTCCGGCATAAATTGCATATCCCAACCAACCAACAGCTGCGGTCACCACGCCAATCCCTTTTTCCTTGACAGTAGTTCCAAATGATGCTACCGAATCAGTATAATCTCTTGCCTGTCCATACATATCATGCTTAAGGCTGCCATTTTCAGCTTTAACTGTTGCTCCGGCTTCAATCCTAACAGTTGAACCATCTGCGTTTTTAAACTGAACTGATTGTTCGCTCATATTTTGTAAATAATCATTGGTAATCGTCCACTCAGTTGTCTGGCTTTTCTCATTATATTGCATGGTAAATATATTATTTTCTTGAATAACTATCTGTTTATTTTCTAAGTTAAACGCAATATAATTATCCTCAGATTCCCCACCAGCACCGCCAACAGCTGAGCTGCCTTCTAAACTCATTTTTCCAGTATGAATGCTCGTCGCGCTTAGAACCTGGGCTTGTTTAAGGATTATTATCTTGGACACAGCATCAAATCCCATAGAATTTTTATCATTAAGCAAAATAACTTGTTCAATATTTTTATTGCTAGGGTCTTCAGAATTACCGATATTAAGTAAAACGCCTTTGCCCTTATAATCAGGATTGGCTATCTCTACTTCTATACTACTAGGCAGATCTATATCATGAATCTCACTGATTACAGTCTCAGAATGATTAGAATATTCGCCTTCTAATCCCACAAGGTTATTGTCCAGATCATAAACAAAACTAACCTGAGTATTAAGTTCACTAATCTTTACTGTCTTTCCTTGATAATCCGGAAAGCTGCGGCCTGATACTTTTTGATTCCAGTTTTCCGAAAACTGATTATACGTAATTTTTCCAGTTGCTATATAATCACCGACAGAAACTTCCTTTACAGTAAACTCCGCGCGAGTAATATCTCCGTCAATATCAGTTATCTGTTTGCTGAACTGATCCCCATTTTTAAGCATTGTTCTGTCTTGGAGAAACAGCTTAGTTTTTTGGGAAATAAGGATTTGACCATCTTTTTCGTCGGCAGTAAAAGTAACTGTCCGGGTTATTTTATCAGTCATTCCTTTATATGTGATCGGATGGTGATAAGTTTGAGACGCTTTAACCTTATCACCATCCTGCATGGTCAGCTGAAACTTACCATCTTTATCGCCCACAAACTGCGCGCCTTGCTCATAAGTTAAATTATCGGTATGCGTAAACCCGCTGTATCCAGCTGTCAGTTTTGCCCCTTCTGTATTAAATATTAAGGCTTTAAAATCTCTTACTTCTACTGTTCCTGTATAGGAATATCCATCTTGAGCATTGCCTTGGATTACAATATTTGTAATATTTGTGCTCTCTATTTTATTCTGCTGCTGTGATGCTGCTCCAGCAACATTATCTTTATTATCAGCAATGTATCCAGCATCCGCTGTATAAACACCTTGTTTTAAAGCTAATCCTTTATCTGTTAT
>JAHITE010000115.1 GCA_018817585.1 Candidatus Omnitrophota bacterium | reverse complement strand
CTTTTAATTTACCAATCTTGATGTAATCGTAAATAGTTAGAATATTGAGCCTTAAAAGATAAGCAACTTCTTTTGCTGTTAAAAACAAGCTAGTCATATAAGTAAATACTATATACTATATTTCTCTTTTGTCTGTCTATATTTATCTTTGTTTATCAACACTAATTCAATTGATTGAAAGGTTTACTGCAAAACAGGTATTAGGGGTGTGGAGTGGAAGCCACAGGGTTAAAAAATCAGCTAACTATTCCCTGATAAAAGGTAGCCGACTCTTTTATCAGGGCAACTAGCTTTAATTCGTAGTACCGAAAAATTGTTTTTTGAGATTTTGAATTACAAGTCTAACCCGATAGATAAAACCAATTTTTTCAGGTTCAAGTACGGCATTTTGCATAATCTCACCACCACGGGTAATAACCATATTTTGCACTGTAGTTTTATATTTATTTCCTCCAATTACAATATCAACGGTGCTTACAGGAATACTCATTTTATAGTGTCCTTGCCGGCCAGTAATGGTGCTATTTAATCCATTACCGGTTTTAACTGGAATATTGCCTAACTTATCACCGAGCGTATTAGTAACTGTTCCTTTGACTGCTCCTGGGATAAAATAATTCTTAATTACTTCTACCGCCTGTCGTTCCGTCCCGTCATCGTTAAGCAGTTTTGTCGTTCCTAAAGTTAAAACGTTGTAGTTAATCCCAAATACATCAGATTTATTTTTATATAACTCGCGTAAAATTTCACCTATAAATAGTGCTTGTTGGTTTTCGTCCATAGAGCCGTTTATATCGGGAATTGGTGCCCCAAATTCACCAATCAATACTTTGGTTTGAAAGTTTCGGGAGAAGTAATCAATGTATTCCGTCATGGATGATGGGTTTTTAGAATAGTGGTCTATCGTAACAAGATTATCCAAAGCATCCAATGTTTTTTTATCCAGAACTTCTTTAGCTCTGCCTCCAATAATCGAAAAAACATTGGTGTAGACTTTTTTATTTATTTTACTGAATGAATTTCTTAAAACTATCCTTTGATTACGTAAAAATTCATTATATTTTGCGTTATCATCCGGCTGTTTCCAAAACCCTGCATTCTCACATTCTGGGCAGGGGTCAAATATATCTCCGTCCTCAAAAAGATCAGGGTGTGTTTCTATAAATTCGGCAGTTTTTGTCTGATGCCCTTCCGGCGTCAAATCTTTAGGGTAATCAAACCAGCCTTCCCAGTTGGACCAGTTACCCCGAAACCAAACCCGCAGACCCATTTTGCGGGCTAACTGTACCCAACGCGTTAGATAAGGCAGAAATTCTTCATCATACGGAGTATCAATTGCTACATAGTTTGCCCCAAGATTTTTGACAGCCAGAAGTTCTTTTTCAATCTCTGCGTCAAATTTCAAATCATGCAGTCGGACACGAGCCTTATCGCGGGAAGTCTTCATCGTATCGACAGAACGCACTTGCCACAAATAACTTGGTTGCTCCTGCGAAATTACCTCCTGCTTAGGAGAAAAAAAAGAAAGTCCTAAGAATAGGGCAATAGATAAAGTAAAAAAGGACAATAGTTTTCTTTTCATCTGCGTTGATATATGCCAAACGTTCCATAGCTATGTACGAGAACGTAATTATTAATAAAATCCGGTTCATCTTTGAGCGCACGGTATACCAGATCGGGGGGATAAGACATCGCGGCAATGTACTTAACACTGACGGACGGCTTTTTTAGAGCATTCTGCCAATATTCTCTCGTTCCCTCGTGTATGTAAAACTTCATGGGTAGTTGTGCCCTCGCGACAAAAGCATCGTGTGAAGCCAAACTTGTAAGGATTAAGCCGCCTTGATAATTATCTGCCAGCCACTTACTTGCTTCAACAGTGTAGTGAGTATTTTCCAAACCTTTTAGGCCATCAACTAAAGCTACCGGTAACCCTTGACGGAAAAAAAGGAATGACTGGATGATAAAAACTAATAACACGATCAAAAATAATTTTTTCCGTGAAGCTAATATGCCCAAGGCAAGTGCAAATGCAGGAAGCATCAATATTCCGTAGCGAATATTAAAAAGACCCGGGTCTTTTACCGCCTGCGGCACATTCATTGCCGATTGACCTAAGAATAATGCGAGCACATTAAATACAAAAGGAGAAAGAACCGCCAGCAAAACTACAAGTTGTTGTTTTGACTTAAGTAAAAAAGGCGCAACAATTAATCCAAAAAGCGATAACAATGCAATAATAAAGCCGTTGTTTTCAATTATTGACCAAATATAATAACTGAATGATAAAAATAAATTTCCCTCTGTTGGCAGTTGTCCGACGCTTCTTAATGCTTTCTGTTGGACGTATGCGGAGTAAGGCCCGTGGATAAAATACAAGGCATCGCCGAAAATAGTCAAATTCCAAAGAAGCCAAAGCAATATCCCAAAACCGCCTATGCTCATAAAAAGAAGAATGATTCCTTCAGCCTTTTTCCAACCAAGTGCAACCCAACTCCATATCAGCAAAAGCACAGTTAAGAATGCAAACAGAAACCAGCCATCATATCTTGTAAGAGTAGACGTCATGATAAACACCCCTCCTAAAATCAGGCTAAGTATTTCTTTTGTTTTAATATATTTGGCTATGAAATAAGCAGATAAAGTGAAGCTGGCAATAAGTACAGGTTCGGTCATCGGAGTCGTTGCCAGATAAAGAAAATTGGGATTAAGCCCTAGTATCACTGCTCCTATTGCTGCGGCGGGTTTGTTTTCCGTCAAAAGAAGAATAAGTTTATAAATAAAGACAACCGTTATTACATATGAAGCCATTGAGACGATACTGCCGGCTAAAGCCGTATGCCACATAAAGTCATTCCAGGCAAATATCAGCATCAGAAGATGAGGAAGCGGTAGCCAAACAGTACCGATTTGAGCAAAACCGGGTGTAAGATTATCTATAACTCTTCGGGCAATATTCAAATGCGAGGCGGCGTCGTTATACGTTAAAACATAGCCATTCAAAAAGGAAAAGCACCAGGCGGCAATTACTACAGTGATGGCAAATATCCAGATATATTTTTCAGAATTATCGATTTTTTTTAACATAGGATTTGGATTGGAGTGAAAAAAGCAGTGATCCTAAAACACCCGGAATTACAGTATCAAAAAGGAATAGAATCAAACTAACGCTTACCGCAACTCCGGCCGGTATGCCAAACTGAGAAAGAAGATAAATAGCCACTCCTTCGCGAATGCCAAGACTGCCGATTGTTATCGGCACAAGATTTGTCAAAAGAATAAGCGGAAAAACCATAAGAATAGTGGTGACAGCTACAGGATGAAATGCGGAAAGCAATAAATACGCCTGGAGAAAATACACTGACATAGTAAGAAAAGAAAGAATAAGAATTATATTAGACAACGGCCAAGAGACTAAAGTGAAACCTCTTAATAAGTGTTTTAGAAATGCGAATGGAACAAAACGTGTAATAGCATTATTAAAACGCCGGAATTGATAGAGGAAGAGGAGAATTACTGCGAGAGCAATAATAATGAAGATAGGATTAAATCCGGTCAGTAATCTTTGGCCTCCCAACAGAACAAAGAAAATAACAATCCATAGTTCAGATATTTTATCAACAAAAGTAAGTGATCCTAGATGTAGTTTATTGCCCTTCATCCCAACTATTCTTCCTAACTCACCAATCCTTGATGGTGTAACGATTGCTAAACCTGTCCCTCGAAGATATGACCGCATTGCACCCCAGAATGTGTTCTCGCTATGCAACTCTTTAGCCAATAGATACCATTTGTAACTCTTAAAAAATACATGGACACAAACAAGAAAAAGAGCTAATAATATGTAAATTTTATTTGCCGTATACAATACTTGCCCAACAGCATTGAAATCAACTTTCTTAAAAATAAACACCAAAAGGGCAATCGTCAAAACGAACCGGGCTATAAAAAGAATTTGTTTATTAATTTTATTTTTCATATATTAATTATCCTTAATTTTATATAACCTAAATCCGCCACTTTTTTTCTGTAAATCAAAATCTTTATTTAAAGCGCCCATATTTAAGTGCCTGAGAAGTGAATCTCTACCATTGTCTTGAACTAGAACCCATCTAGCATATTTTGAAGGTGTTTCCATTGATTCTTTCCAATATTTCCCGCTACCCTCCGAAATAAATTTATCCATATGTAAATTAGTTTTAAAAATAAATGCGTCGGAGCTAGCGGCACTAATCAATATTAAGCCATCATCGTAATTATTTATAAACCAAGCTTGAAGATCAAGATGCTCTTCGCTTGTACTCACGATGCCCCCATCTTTTAATGATGCTATCTTATTCCCAAGAATAGGCATTGATATTAGATTATATAAAATGCAAATTCCCACAAGAAAAAGGAAGATTTTTTGTTTGGATAAAATTGATATGAATATTGCTATTGCCGGCAAACTAAAAAGCGCATAGCGAATATTAAAGAAGTCTGGTATGGGTACAGCCGCTCTTATTTCTGGCACATAAACAGGAACATTTCCTTTGTATACTACAAGAATTTCAAAAAGAAAAGGGATTATGGCCAGTAAGAGTATAAATTCTTTTGTCCTAAAAAGATGCGATATATTTTTAATCAAAAATGTTAAGATTGCTAAACCTGCTAAGAAAGTAATAAGAAAACCAGATGTGTGAACAGTAGCATATACTTGAGTCATTATGGAAACCCATAAATTCTTATACGTAGGCACCAACCCTGCTTCTATATCCCTGGCAGTATTAACTCCTGCAGCAAATTCGTTTGTAAGAAAATCAAATGGGTGGCCAAATATTACAAGTTGCCATAAAAGCCAAAGCATTATTCCTAACGAAGCTAGTGTTCCAAACAAAATTACATATCCCTCTGCCTTTTTTCTTCCAAATCGTCTTAGTGATACCAATGCAACGGCGATAACAGCTCCAACTACCACAAACCAGCCCTCATATCGGTTAAGTGACGTAAGGAGAAAGAATGTTGCAGATAATAATAGAGAGGATATCTGTTTAGTATTTTGCCACTTATAAAGGTAAAATAACGCAACGATTAAAGTAGAAATAAATAACATTTCACCCATTGGTATCGCCTGAAAATAAAGAATGTTAATGTTAAGAGCAAGGATGAGATAGGCAATTGCTGCACTTAACTTGCTTTTGGTGATGTCTTCCACTAACCTATAGAGAAAATAGGTAGCAATAACATACGCAGCCATATTCACCAAGCTTCCCGAAATCCCAGAGTGCCACATAAAACCAATCCAAATTGTAGGTAGCATCAGAATGTGAAGCAGGGGAAGCCATGCTCCTCCTAATTGCGCTATTCCAGGAGTTAAGCCGTCCACAACTCTTCTTGAAATATTTAGATGTGTGCGCGAGTCGCCATATGCCGTAATTAAATCTTGATTATAAAAATAAATAAAGCTAATTATGCTCAATATAATTGAGGTGACAAATATTATCTTGTTAGAATTTTTGTCTACAAATTTAAATAATTTATTTATCATGGTGTTTTTTTTCTCCAAGAACTAATATCCATGGAAATGAAGTTTTCATCACCAAAAGCTTCAAGCCTTTTTCTTTTACGAATTTTTCAAAACCAAATTTAGACCAATGATTAACGTGTTCTATATCATTGCCCCATCGCGGCAAGTTTTTTCCCCGGAGAAAATTGGAAATCATAAAAATGGGTTCATTGGGCACAGAAAGAATACAGTATTTTTTTGATACGCGCACAATTTCTGCCAAAGCCTTCGCTGGGTGTTCTAAATGTTCTAAAACCTCGCTACAAATTACTAAATCAAAAGAATTGTCATTATAAGGTAAGTTATAGATATCGCTTTGTTTCAACGAAAGAGAAGGATAATTCTTTTTTCCAAGACTGATTGCATTCAGAGAGGAGTCAATACCTTCAAGATGCTTACCAATACTTTCTTTTTTTAGCCTTGCTAACGTAAATCCTTCACCACAACCAGCATCTAAAATTATTTCCGGTTTAAGACTACCAATAATTTGCAGTAAGTTTTGATAAAATTTCTCTATTAAAAATTTTTGGAGGGGATTCTTGCTTGTATGTTTCTTGTAATTACTGGTCGTTTTCATTGTTTTTTTTCTTTCAATACTGTTTTAATCACATAACCAGGTTCATTCTTATGACTCATTGTGGCGATTTGCTCACTAACGAGACCAGTTATCCCAATTTGTACACCCATAATCATAAGCATCACCGAAAATAAAAGCAGAGGTCTCTCTCCTATTCCTTGATGCCTAATAAACTTTGCAGCAGTTAAATATAATCCGAATAAAAATCCAAGCGTAAAAAAACTTGCACCTACATATCCAAAAAGATGCAACGGCCGAGAGTGAAATTTTGTAATAAACATAACTGTCACAATATCCAAAGCGCCATGGATAAATCGAAGTAATCCGTATTTTGATTTACCATTTATTCGTTTTCTATGATGGACCGGAATTTCTGTCACTTTGTACCCGCGTGCGGCTACAAGAACAGGAATATATCTGTGTAATTCTCCGTATAAATTAAGACCCTTTACAGCGTTTGATTTGTAGGCCTTAAAACCGCAATTAAAATCATGTAGCTTAACTCGCGAAATTGTATTTGTTACGGCGTTAAATATTTTTGATGTATTGTTTTTTATGAATGAGTCTTTACGGTTTTGTTTCCAACCTGATACTAAATCATATCCTTCATCGAGTTTTTTTAGAAAACTAGGAATCTCGTGAGGATCATCTTGTAAATCACCATCTAGAGTAAAAATAATCTCCCCCTTTGCAAGTTGAAATCCGGCATGAAGAGCTGCTGCTTTTCCTGATTGTGTGAGAAGTTGGATACCTAGTGTATGTTTAGAGTCCTTGTTGAAAAGGCTATCAATTTTTTCTTGTGTAGTATCAAGGCTTCCATCATTGACAAAAATAATCTCATAATCTTTCCCTATTGTTTCCAAAACAGAAACTATTTCCTCATAAAGAAGTTTAATATTTTCAGCTTCATTAAAAACCGGAATTACAATCGAAATCATATTATTATTTCTTTACAAAAGCTGCCGGCAGTTCTATCGGATATGCCGTCAGTTCTTGATCTATTAACCCGTTTCCTACAGCACTGGTCGCCTGTTCTACTACTTTTTTATGATTTAAATGCAATCCGTGATTGGTTTTAGCCCAATAATGAGGATCGCGGAGGATCTTATAAACCGCTTTCCAAGCCGCCATACTCATAGCTAACCAGTAGAGGGGAACAAGGATAACGTATTTAATAATATCGTCATGTTCCCGTTTGGCACATCCGATCATGTAATAGTACATATAAAGGAAGTTACCGAAAACCAGAGAGAATGCCGCCATGTAAAGAACCGGTGCAGGGAAAAATGATTCAATAAACGTTCCAATAATAGGGCGGAAAGCAAAATAGGAGATAGTGATAATCCACATAATGGGGTTTATAAACATGGAGAGGATTTTCCCGCCTACAATTAACTGAAAAGTGATAACGTGCGGTTCTTTCCAATCTTTCATAAAATGCCGGGGATTTCTCATATGGACCAAATATGTTTGAATATAGCCTTTTATCCATCGGGTGCGTTGTTGAAACCAATTTTTAAGGTCGCTATTGGCCTCCTCAAGTGTCATAGAATTAACAACTGCTGTTCTGAAACCATGTTTAACCAGACGCATTCCCAGGTCGCAGTCCTCGGTGACATTGAAGGCGTCCCATCCTTTTAGATAATGTAAGTCTTTAGTTCTAAAATGGTTTGATGTTCCGCCAAGCGGGATAGGAGCATGAATAGACTGCAGGCCAGTGAGAACTAAATCAAACCAAAGAGAATACTCTGCTGTAAATACCCGGGTCAGAATATTCTGGTGCGGATTATAAAAATTTAACTTCGCTTGAATACATATCGTTCGATCATCAGCGCTTTTAAATGCGAGAATAGCTTTTTTTAACTGTTTAGGATCAGGAATATCCTCGGCGTCATAAACTACCGCATACTCACCGGTAGCGTATTTCAAACCATAATTTAAGGCTTTCGGTTTAGTCTTTGGCATAGAATGCGG
>JAHITE010000114.1 GCA_018817585.1 Candidatus Omnitrophota bacterium | reverse complement strand
CATGTTTTTAATTATTCTTTTAATTAAGCGTTCCAGGTCTTCATTTTTCAGATAAAAATTATTGTTGCTGCCCTCCCCGAATATTTCTTTGCCCATAAAATGGCTATCTGTGCCTCCGCTAACCAAAAGTTTGTTTTTTTCAGCAACTTCCTGCCAGAAATTATCCCTATCGTCCACCCAGTGCGTATAAACCTCTAATCCGTCTAATCCTTTGCCTGCTAAATCCTCAATGAAATTCTTGATGAACTCTATAGCTTCTATCTCACTTATGTCTTCCTGCGGCATAACAATCTCTGTATACCACCTCGGGTGCGCAAATACCGCAAGCCCGCCGGCATCATGTATAATATCAATAACTTCCTCTGCCAAAGGAAGCTGAGGCAGAAACTTATTTTCCCTATTCCACACTCCATATCTGCTTTCTTTAATATCAGCTCCTTTGTCTTTTAACTTAGCTTCCATTTGCTTTCGGAATTCCTCAAACGCGTTTTGGTACTGGACATCACCCACGACAAACTTTTTCAATAAATCAAAATTATCTGATATTATTTCATTGCCGGCAGCAGTTCTATCACTTTTAAGTAAAATAAAAAGGTTCTGCCAATCCGCATCATCGATTAAAGCAAGCTCAGCTTTAATCTCGTCTGCTTTCATGGTCAGATTGTTTACTTCATAGATCTTTATATTTTCCTGGATATATCGCGCATATAAATCTTTTAATTTTTCGATTAGCTCTGTTTTGCTTATTTTTTCATTGTCCAAAATTAACAGATCGTAGACATTACTCATCCATTTGAATAAAAATAAACTGTTAATTTTCTTTAGCAAGGCAATGAGCTTTTGATTGGACTGATCCACCCCGTATGCCAAAAAGTGGATTTCTGCGCCAACTTCTCCTTCATTACCATGAAAATCTTTAAAAGCCGCAATCTCCACACAGGGGATAACCTCTACCCCGTACAATTTAGCAATTTGTTTAATTTCTTCGACCCCGGCGATATTATTATGGTCAGACAAAGCAATTACTTTTATGACTTTTCCTACTGCTTCTTTAATAATATCTTCAATTTCTTTTCTTCCGTCAGAAAACCTGCTGTGAAAATGCAGATCTCTTCTTCCTTGATTTTCCGGGCACCAAAGCAAATTAGCCTGATATACTGTTTTTATCCGCTCGTTTTCAGGCTCGCCCAATTTATTCCTGGCTGCTACGGATTCAGTTAACCTCTTCCAGTTTTTTTCCTTATCCGGCTTTTGGTCTTCATTTAGAATGATCTGCTCTAAAGAACTAATATCATTTTCTTTTACCAGCTTATTCATTTCTTGCCTTATTTTAATAACCTGGTTATAATCCCCCTGATTCGGATCATCCGGTTCTGTTAAATGTCTTTGTTTATTCGCTAAATATGCCGCGCCGATTGCTCCGCCGTATTGCTGGTCCAGAGTAATCCATATTTTTGTTTTCACCTCGGGAAATTCTTTCTCAAGAATCTGCCGCGCTGTCTGCTGAATGACTTCGCCGGATTTTCCCATGGTTACTCCGCCGAAAATCACGACATTTTCCATTTTAAAATAGCGGTAGTATTCCGCTATGGCCACAGCTAAATATCTGCCGATATTTTTAAATATTTTTACTGCTCTTGGATCATTGGCTTCAAGCAATTCCCCGATAACCTTTGCTTTCTGTTGAAAATCAACATCTTCAATCTCCTTAATTCCCATTCTCTGGGCCTGTTCCACAACCGCCCATTGAGATAGATATTTCTGTAATACTCCATGGACTCCGGTATAAGTATGTCCGGAAGCATTTGGATTCAGATCAATGACCACATTCCCGCCTTCGCCTAAGATATGGTTGTTTAAATTACCTTTTTTATCAACATAAGAAAACGCTAAGCCTGTTCCCATGCCAAAACCAATCGCATTGCTTATATTTAATCCTGCAGCCGCGCCAAAAACTCCGGAATCTCCGTCATTAGATACATAAACCAAACAATCAGCAAACTCTGCAGAAATCCGCTGATTAAAGTTTTCTTTGAGCCAATTAACCTGATCTTTGGATAATTTCGCGGTAATCGGGCCGCCGGCGGCAATATTACCATTGGCAACTACTCCTGCCCAGGAAACACCGATAGCATCAATGTTTTTCAATCCCTCAGACACTGTTTCAATCGCCTTTTTAACCAGATTAATATGCTCCTGCGGATCAGTAATCTGCTGCGGGCTCCAGGGCAATGCGATCTCTTTGACTTTTTTGCCATTACTAATAGCCACTGTTTTTATCGCTGTTCCGCCTAAATCAATCCCAACTAAATTACCGCTAATAACCGCGGGAACGGACTTAGCGTCAAAACTAAAATCAGCTTTCGCGCTGATCGCGTCAATCTCTTGGCGAGAACCAGCTTTAAATTCAAAAGGTTTAGCATTCACAAAAGAAAGATATCCGGATATGGATTTATTTTCTGCTTTCATCTGTTCAGAATTAAATCTCTGATTAAAGCTGTTTTCGATTTTCTGATATAATCTCTCTGGAGCATTAATTAATACCTTTACGGCTCCAATAACAACCAGCCGGTTATAAATGCATATGGCAAGATAATCAGCTAAACCATTCAATTGCTCTTCCGTAACAGTATCATCAATTTTTAAGCTGTTTAAACTGAATTTATAAGCCAGTAAATCTCCCTTATCAAATAAAACCGTGATCTCGTCTTTTTTATTATCTTCTGCTTTATCAATAAACTCATGCCATGCGGTTATTGGTAGAAACTCACTATCTTCGTCTTGCCGGGAAAAACTATTTTTTTCTTCTGAAATATTCGCAAGATTTTCTTTTACAGGTAAATCCTCACCGGTTAATACTTCCTTTAACATCCGCTTAAAAATTTCTTCACCTTTTTCAATTAATTGTGGATCATTTACTGTTTGTTTATTTGCACTTGGAGCCTTTTTATCATGGTCATCAATTATTTCCTGGAATAATTTTTTGGTGCTGGCAGGACCGCCCTCTTTGTACACATGAAATTTCTTCTGCACATCAGCAGGCGCCGGCGCGTCCGCTGTATTTACCGCGAAAATCTTTATTTTCTGAACTTTTGGATCTGTTGTTGTTAAAAATCTCCAATCATTGCCTCCAGGGTAAAATTCATCACCAAAATATCCGGTGTTCTCAGGAGTCAAGCCTTTGGAATCAATAAAATCACGCATTGCCACATCTTTTTCCAAACCTTTACGGAATATCTCTATGGTAAAGCCTGTATCTCCTCCGCCATGCCTTGTCTCATACTTATCCGCTAAACCATGATCAGCTAAATATTTATCCAACTGTTTCCGATAATCAGCGATGTTCTTGAAAAATATATTATTTATCGCTAATAAAGTCGGTAAGAATTCCGCGTCGCCGACTTTTGTATCATATACTCTTGTCCCGTTCTGTTCTACCCAGCTGCCTCTTTCTTCAAATTCCGGGGCTTTACGCGCTCCGTAGACACCTTTACCTCCAGGCAATGGAGTCTTACTCATCTCATCACGGATATCTGCTCTGGCATATCCTGCCGGATCATTGCCAATATAATCTTTTATTATCCTGTCTGCTTCTGTTTTTATCACCGCAATATCATCAATATCTATCCCATTTTTTCGTGTATAGTCTTTATCCAAATATACCTTTACTTCTGTTTTGCCATTTATATCTTCTAATTCAAAGCCGTATTTTGACCCTACTCCATTGCCGTATAATGTGAAATATTTTATGATCTCCTGCTGCTGCGCTAAGCTTAAACCTTGTTTTTCAAATTCCGCCAGCAGCGGCCCGAGAACCCGCTTCATCTGCGTATTTACATTGCTTCCTGACATTACCGCGAAATGAACTTTATGTTTTAACAATCCGATTATTTTCTCGATCATCCCCGGATTATTTTCAATCGAGCCTTCGGATAAAGTCTTGTCATAGTCAGAGCCTATACCGGTTATTTCCGGTTCCGCTGTAATATTGCTTGTTTGGTCAATTCTGGCCTCGCTCTTTTTTAAACTTTCATTCTTTTCTAAATAGTCTACACTTATCATCACAAAAGCCTGCGCTACTCTTGCTTTTAACGCTTTATCATCCGCAAATACTTTCCATGGCAATATCGCATTTTCTAATGACTTTTTATATCCTGGTTCATTAGCTAAAAGCATGTTTTTTACTTTTTGTACGACTTTTGAAGGAAATTCGGTTTTAAATTTTGCTAATCTTGTATACATATTCTTTAGGTTGTTATCTGTTGTCTGCTCAGAAAGTTTTTCTAATTTTTCCACATCTAAAGCAAATGTCCTGTTTATAAAATTATTAACTCTGCGGATTTCAATCAGATAACAAATAAAAGTGAATATATATATTGGAAAAGTCACCCAGCTTAATAAAGACTGCAAAACATTCCCCGCCCATGTATGCCATAGCAGTTTTTTCAATCCATTGTTCAGTTCTACCCAAAGATCTTTTGTAAACAGTTTTTTCGATATAAGGCTAGGCGCAATCTTACTAATTTCTGTCCAGGCCTGTTTAGCCGGAATTACCGGGTTCATCATAAACGGTGTAATCCACCAGCCAAAAGCCATGGCCACAAAGTAAATATTTACTGCCCAGCTTACAGGATGAAACGGCCCAAGCAGAATCATTGATGTAGCAAGTATGCCCATCCCTATGCCGAATTTAAATGTTTTAAAAATCTGGGTAAAATCTTTGCGTTCCAAATCACTGGTTCTGGGAGTAATCGTGAATACTCCTAAACCCTGGGTCCCCTGTTTTACCTGCAGATGATGCTCCGGGACAAATGAGGTATAATAGAAAAACAATACCGCGAAATCTTTCCAAAACGCTAAAATCGGATGTTTGTTTTCCTCTTCCATGGTAACCAAGGTCTGGGCATTGATTGCCTGGGAGGAAACCAGCCCGATCAGAACCGCTAACCACGCGCAAATGATATATACAAAAGCATTAAAAGAAGTAAAAAAAGTCAGGAAAAATATCAGCGAATTAGCCACAGCAATCCAGTTTTTATTAAAATAAAAATCAAAGCTGAACAGCATGCCCAGCTTTTCCGTCCAATGGACAATCCGGCTTCTCAGGAATTTCTGGAATGACTGTCCTAAAAACATCTCTACAACAGGGCCGCCAAAGCGCAGAATAAATCCGGAAGCCTCATACCTTACTTTCTCTGCTGACTGAGCAATCCGGATATATTCGATCTGCTCATTTTTATATCCAGCCAATAAAGACTGGACACTGGATACTGTGTCCTCAGTTACATATTGACTTAAAACCGCTCTGGCTTCATCTAATGCGGATGTACGCCAAATACCTTTGCCGTAAAACCCTTCCGCGTCAGTAATATTTTTCTGGCGCTGATTGCGAATATTAAAGGTCCTTTCGCCCACGGCATTCGCGTAGGAAACAGCCGTAATATTTTCATTATAAATATATAAAGCCGGATTAAGATTAGCTAATTTGGGATTATCTATAAAACTCTCCAAAGCATTTGCCGTATATCTTACTTCAAAATCCTCAATTCTGT
>JAHITE010000113.1 GCA_018817585.1 Candidatus Omnitrophota bacterium | reverse complement strand
TAGCTTTAAGTTCAAAACCAATCTCTTTGCCTACGCTGTCTTTACTTGCATTGTAGACCCAAAGAACATTATTTCCGGTTTTGGTTTTTCCATCTAATATCGTTGTGCCTTGAGTATAACTTGCTTGTACTTGTCCTTCTGTTTTATTCCAGCTATAATTTATTGTTCCGCTTAAGTATTTCTCGCCGTTTACGGTTGCTCCGGATCCAACTATCTGTAATGAACTGCCGGCTAATTGCTCTACGACATTGATTCCTCTGAGTTCTTGATCCGCGGTAAAAGTTAAAGAAAACGCGCCATTACTCTGCGCCCCATATGTTCTGATTTTATTACCATTATCTAATGAATCAGAGATGCTGACAACTGTCTTGCCTAGCATCTGACTAGCCGCGCCGCCGGAAGATGTACCCTGTAATTGCTTAAAGCCAATAGCATCGCTATCAGTTGTGGTATAAACAAATTGTCCATTAGCTAATTTCTGGGTTACGGTTACATCTACATTTTCTAATTTCTGACCATTATATCCATTAAGAGTCTGATTTTTTAATTCTATACCAGCTCCATTATTAATCTGGATTATTGTCTCGTTGTTCATTCTTGCTAAGCTGTAATTCACTGCCTGCCCCTGAATTGTGCCTGCCCATGATTCTTTGCTGTCAATTGCTGCCTGACTGGCATTTATCTTCCAGCCTTGATCTGTTGATTTCCCGGCTATTTGTTTTGTTCCGTTATACTCCAAAGTTATATACTCACCGCTTTTGGTAATATGCTCTAAAATCTGAGCACCTTTTTCGATCGCTGTGATCTGGCCCTGATTTACGCCAAAAGTACCTTTTACCGCGTCAGTATTGCCAATAGCAACAAAATTCTTATCATTTTTCGCGAAATTAGTAATATTAACCTTTGTATTATCCGCTAAGTAAACTCCGGTTGTTTTATTAAAACTCAGATCTCCGTATAAGTTATATTTATTATTTCCTAAAAGATCAATTTTCGCTTCACCAGTATATACTGGCTTTGTATCATTATCTTTTTTATTAGTCTCTTGATTTTTCGCGGGCTGGATGGTTGCCACATTCTTTTCACCTTGAAGCGCGTCAGCTTTAGATAAATTAATTTGCCCGCTGATTATTTCAATACTCTTATCCTGATTGACTTTTACTTCCGCGCCGGCCTTCATAGTGCTTTGCTGCCCAAAACTAACATCATCGGCGGTAACAATACTGCCCAATGCGCTGATCGTTAATTCAGCGTTTTCTTTAAAATTAATATTACTGACAACCTGATCTTTATTTTTCAACTTGATATCAGCAGCAGAAGATATTGCTTCGCTGCGCGCTTCAAATTTATTCGCGCCATTATCTTTGATCGTAAACTCAATTCCCTGGGTATTAAAACTCATGCCCGCGGCTTCTTTACTGAAACTCTTAAAATCAGGAGCATAATAATCCAATGTTTTATTTCCATCAGGAATGCTGATTGCCTGCAGATTCATAATCGCGTCTACATTTTTTCCGGCTTGATTGGTCAGGGTAATCAGGATTTTGCTATCAGCGTTTTCGCTCATCAAACTATTTTGCGTAATTTTATAACTGCCATCAGTTGTGATTTTAAGATTGCCCACACTGACAAATGATCCGCTAAAAAGTTCGGTATTGGTATTAAAATTCGGCGCGCTGCTGCCTAATCCTGTGATTTCCAAGATATCTGATGGTTTGTAAACCAGGCCGCTGTTGGTTAGAGTTACTTCTCCGCCTTTATAATAAGAAGCGTCTTGGGTTACCTTAATTTTTATCACATTGCTTTTAAGCGTTGTCTCTGAAGGTTCATTATTCGATAATTGAGTATTACCAGTTAAGTGATTATCTCCGACTTTTAGTCCGGCCGCGTTTTCATTCTTTAAGGCTCCGCTTAATCCGATCTGACTGAACTCCAGTTTACTATCTGAGGTAATGGCAAAAGTTGTTGCCGCGGCAGATAGGAATAAACCATCTACATCATGCCCCTGCAAAGCAATATTTTGAGAAAAGGTTAATGCTCCGGTATTTGTAAGATATATATCATTTGTATTGATTACCCCGATCGGAAGCGAAACCGTGGTATTTAAGGTTTGAAATGTATTCTGAGAAGTAAGATTAAAACCGCTAACATCAAGTTTATATTCAATATCTTTACGGCCTTCCATATTATCCGCGATTGTTGCTTTAAACACATTGCCATTATGCGCAGCAGCAATTTCTCCATCTTGGAAGGCTTTTCCACTAACTGTTATTGCTTTACCACTGGTATTATGAATTACATCATTATCTTTAATGACCCAGTTATTGTTTTCAATTGTGAACAACGAACCCTTTTGAATATATTGATTGCCGTTAGCATCCCCGATCAGAATTATTTTATTAAGTCCCGGCTTGGTTTCTCCGGCTGCTCCGGCTGCTCCGGATTGCTGTTTTTCCACAGAATTAATTACTTGATAATTGGTAACCGCTAATGCCTCTCCTTTAACTATTGTAAACTCTTGAGCGCTGTCCAGCCCAAAGTAAGAACCAATATTTGATAATAAACTAGTCTTCTGATTAGCAAAAGAAATCTGATTATCAAACAGGATAATATTTCCTTTTTGAGTCTGAATACTTACACCAGCATTTTCACCAGTCTCAGAATTCTTATTTACAATTGAGGTTATTTTTCCATCGCGGTTATATATAAACTGGGCTTTACTGGTTATTTTCGCGTCTTCTCCGGAAAACTTAACAACACGACCAAAAGCGATATTTTCTACAGCAGTTACTGCCAAGCCATTAGCGGAATTCCCTAACTCTAATCTTGTGTTTTCCACAACACAGCCTGAAGGCAGATTAATAAT
>JAHITE010000112.1 GCA_018817585.1 Candidatus Omnitrophota bacterium | reverse complement strand
AGGCTTCAAACCCGCCTAAATAATTATTCCTGCCCTTTATAGCTTATAGCTTGCAACCTGTGTCCTTAGGTCCTTGTGACTTTTTTTATTCCAAGTTAACTTTAAACCCTTTGAATATTTTCAGGCTCCAGCCCATGATCAAATAAACCAGCATTGCGGTGATCACTGCCGCGGCCAAGGCCTGCCAACCTGCCATCAGTTTATGGCAATAGTCATAAGCATAAAAACAACCAGCGCCCATTACAATTGAGGCCAGGATTATCGCGTAAAACATTTTCATTACTTTAGCAAAGCCGATTATCCCGATCTTCTGCCTTAACAAATAGAGCAATAAGAAAAAATTAACTGCTGAGGAAATCGAGGTTGCCAAAGCAATCCCTCCGACTTTTAGCCACCGCATTAAGATAAAATTTAAAACTCCGTTTAACAGCAAACAAAAAAAAGTTGCTTTTACCGGAGTCCGAGTGTCTTTTAAAGCGTAAAAACAGGAAGTTAAAACCCGGGCCGCGCTGTAAAAAAATATGCCCAGACAATAATACATCAAAGCCGCGGCTGTGATCTGGGTGGATAATTCATCAAATTCTCCGCGCTCAAATAATATCTCCACAATCGGCTTAGCTAAAACCAATAAACCCACAGTTGAAGGAATCAGAAAAACCAGCAGGGTTTTTAAAGACACAGTCAGCGTGTTTTTTAAACCAACAATATCATTTTTAATTGCCTGACGGGACATGGTCGGCAAACAAGCAGTGGCCAGAGCCGAGCCGAATAATGCCGTGGGAAACTGAATTAAACGATTGGAAAAATACAAAGCACCGATCGCGCCTTGGCCAACAATATTGCTGAAACTGGCAAAAAAAGTATCGAGAAACGCGTTTAATTGATAAATGCTCGAACCTAGCATCCGCGGCAAAAGCAGTCTGCCCATTTTTTTAATTGCCGGATGAGAAAAATCAAAAGCCCATTCAAAATAAAACCCTTTTTTAAGCATTATCGGAATCTGAACCAGAATTTGTAATACACCGCCGATCAATACTGCCAAAGCCAGACCAACCACCGGCTGTTCAAATCTTTGGCAGACCCATACTCCGAAAATAATCATGGTTATGTTTAAAAAACAAGAACCCGCGGCAGCTACGGCAAAATTCTTTAAAGTATTTAATACCCCCATGCCATAAGCCGCGATGCCGATAAAGAAAATAAAGGAAAACATTATTCGGGTAAGATAAATCGTCAGCTCCAGCTTAGCCGGATCATGAACAAAACCAAAAGCAATGATCCGGACAATCAAAGGCGCGAGCAAGGTGCCGATTATTGTAATAATCGCCAAAATAATAATAATCAGATTTAGCATAATATTAGTTATATGCCAGAACTCTTTTTTCTTATCCTCGCCTAAATATTCACTTAAAATCGGGATTACCGCGGCATTAGCCGCGCCCTCGCCGACTAAGTGCCGCAAAGTATTTGGAATGCGGAAAGCAACAATAAACGCCTGGGCCGCGATCGTCGCTGTGCCAAAATAGCGGGCAATCACAATATCCCGCACATAACCGAGAATCCGGCTGATCAAAGTAAAGCCGCCGACAATCCTCGCGGATTTAAATAATTTCTGGTTTTTACTCATTGATTTAACACCCTGTATTTGCTCTGCTTAGTCTAAAAAAACTTGACAGAACTTATTTCCTATGTTATATTCTTAAAAATTCATAAGAAAGGAGAATTTGTATGCCTTCAAAGAAAGCAGCGATTAAAGATCTTAAACAATCAAAAAAAAGACAAAAGCATAATCTTGTTCTGAAAAAATCCTTAAAAAAGGAGCAAAAAAAGATTGCAACTTTAATTGAAACTAAAGATGTTGCGAAACTGAAGACTGAAATCAGCGGTTGCGTCTCCAGAATAGATAAAGCTGTTAAGCAAAAACTAATGCATAAGAAAAAAGCATCTCGTCAGAAAGCAAACATCGCGAAAAAACTGCATCAGTTAAGCCTTGCCGCAAAAGCAGCTTAATATATAAAATTAGAAACACTATTCGCGCACAAACAAACAATCAGTGTTTCTAAAGTTAAACCGGGGCTTTTTAGCCCCTGTTTTATTGCTATATCCGCATCCAGCAGCAAATCAAACCCTTTTGCTAATTCCTGATCAGTATATGCGGCTGCTTGTTTGCGGACTATATTATAAATATAAGGCGTGATTTTAAGCTGGCTGATTATCGCTTCCTGAGAATAACCTTTTTGCTGCAATTGTTTAACTTTATCCAAGCGTTTAAACTGCCAATTAATCAGACCAATCAGATCACTGACATGCTTGCCATTGCGCGATAATTCATGGGCCATTTCCAAAGCGCGGCTGGTTTGTTTGGACATCAAAGCATTTAGAAAAGTAAAGCGCGTATCTTCCCGGGTTTTTTTAATCAGCACTTCGATATCCTGCTCTTTAAGCACAGACTGCTCTCCGGCATACAAGCAGAGCTTATTTAAAGAGCTGATCAGGCTTTCCAGATCATTGCCGACTTTTTCAACTAATAAACCAATCGCGTTATAATCAATTTTTTTGCCTTTGCTCTTGGCATAATCACTAACCCATTTATTTAAATCAGCCCCTTGCAAAGGCGTAAATAAAACCACAGTACTGTACTCCACCAACTTTTTGATAAACTTATCACTTAAAGTCTTTTCCGTTTCCAGGATCAAAACATTTTTACAGTTTTTTTCTTTTAAAAATCCGATGATTGATTTCTCATGCTGGCTGAATTTATCAGCGTTTTTTAAAATCACTAAGCGCTTATCCGATAAAAACGGCTGAGTACGCAGTGTATCCAGGACTTTGTCCAGGCGGGTTTGTTCAGCGTAAAAAATATCCTGATTAAAATCCGCGGAGGAATCGGCAAACAGACGGGCTTTGACTAATTCTTCGATCTGCCGCTTTAAAAACAGCTCTTCGCCGGCAAAAATATATACAGAGTTTATTTCTTTTGCTTTCAGCTCTGTTTTAATCTGCCAATAAGTTAAGGGCTTTACCATAATGTAACTATCTTATTTAAAATCCGATGGGCAAGTTCATTGATCGCGTCAGTTCTCGCGCTTTTTTCTGACTTCGCCAGACTGCCGCTAAGATAATAGGAAGTATCAGCGTAAAACCCCTGAGCCTGAACAATTACTTCTTGGGATACCCGCTGTTTGAATTCAAAATCAACATTTAAGGCCAAACGATATTCCTCAATAGTCTCATCATTGGCGTAGCGCAGGGCCTGGCGCTGATAACTGTTTATTCTTCCCGAGAGGATTGTATCAGCGTCAGCTTTTTCTGAGATCTTAATATGACCTTCATCCTGAAAAGCTTCCGCTAATTTTATTCTTAATTCATTTTCCAGGTTCGGCTGATCACTTTTATTTTCAAAGGTATCTATGTAGACAGTTTTAATACTGCTGGGCAAATTATAAGCCCGCGGAGTATAACCGCAGCCGCAGATAAAAACCAAACCACTGATAAGTAATAACTGGATAAATTTCATATTTTTATTTTCCACACACCTATTCCGCGGCTCAAGAGTTAAATCTTTTTTTCGTTTAATAACTTTAGTTTTAGATTCGCTTTTTTCGCCCAAGCAGTTTTGGGATAAGTAAATACCAGATCTTCATAGTATTTTTTCGCGGCAGAATACTTTTTTTGTTTTTGATAGAAGCTGGCAATGACGTAAAGCTTTTCCGCTTTTTTACTATTCAGTTTATTGATCAGACTCTCCGCATTATCAATAGATTCGCTGGTCGGATATTTGAGGCTGAAATATTCCAGGTCTTTAAGCCCTTGATCAATAAGTTCTGTGTCGTAATCTTTAACCAAAGAAGAAAGCTTAAACGAGCAGAATCCGATATTATAAGTCGCTTCGTCGGCAAAAGGACTGGATCCATAGTTTTCCACAAACTCTTCAAACTCATCTCGCGCTTTTAAATAATCCTTTACTTTTAGTTCACATAAACCGCTTTTATATTTTGCCACATCAGAAATACTGCTGTAAGGAGCATTGGCCAAAACTTTTTGAAAAATTTCTTTGGCCTTATAATATTTTTTCTTATTAAAGAATTTTTCGCCGATCAAATATTGCTGTTCGACGATCTGCTCCAAGCGATTGTTTAAAGGATAGATTTCAATAACTTTTTGAAATGCCGCGAAAGCCGGATACCATTTATTTAATTTTGCCAAACTCATCGCGATATAAAACTTCGCGTCCGGAGCTAATTCGCTTTTTGGAAAATTCTTAAGAATCTTTTTAAATTCAAATATCGCTTTACCATAATCCTCTTCTTCAAAATAAGCCATTGCCCAGTCATACTGTTCCTTGGGTGTATCAAATGTCTGATAAGCCGGGTTTGCCCATTTATTAGTTTGCGGCGACCAGACCCAAAAAGCAAAGCAAGACTGGACTAAAAGCAGTGCACTGAGCAAAACAAGACAAAAAATAGTTTTATAGTTTTTCATGATTTCACCTTATCTGTTATAATTTTCAATGGATATAACTATATCATAAGCAAGAATTAATGTCAATTAGAGGGGTATCTTTTTAGTATCACAATCCAGAAAAAATAAATATTGATTTTAGTAATGCGGATATTCGCGGAAATTATTGGAAAAATAAAGAAGTAAACTTAAATTAACCCGAGGAGACACTAGGACAAAAATATAAGACAGCTGACTTGATTTTAAAAATCTCTTTTAATCAATCTTATTGATAATAAGTTCACGCAGGCAGGTCTGATTAAAATCGCTTAATTCGGAAAACTTGATTCCAACTTTAAAAATATCCTGATAAGGCAGCTGCTCTACCCAAACAACCTTGCCCACGGTTTTTATTGGCGCCACATCCTTGTTTAAAAACAATTCTACCATCATTTTCGAATGCACCGGATAAAAATAAAACGAGGATAGCTGCATTCCGCCCTCACTCAAATCCTGAGACAGCGAATTGTGAACCTGAATCGGGGCATTTGGTTTCATGTATCGTAACTGTACTGGAAAATCAGAATACACCCTAACAAATTTTCTTCTTTCGCTTACAGCTCCGCTCAGTGCCATTTTACCTCTCCTTGTAAAATTAAACCAAATCCATTTATTCTTACACTACTATATATTTTATTCCTCTGATAAGCGATTTGTCAAGAATAAAAAAAATTATAGCCAAGAATAATCTGAATCATAACTCATTGCTCAACATATTCTTACATTTATCAAACTTAAATATGACTTGCAATCGTATCCTGATTTAATATAATATGCATTGATATGAAAAAACCAAGCCCCTTAATCGCGTTGTTTATTTTCTTAGTAATTATTATCGGCTTAATCGTCGGAGGATACTTTCTGCTCAATCTGATTGTCCTGCCGAATATTGCTATTCCCCAGATTGAAAAACAGATTAACAAAACCCTGGGTCAAAAAATCGAGATCAAAAATATCGCGATATCGCCGCAAGGAATTATTACGATTAAAAAAAGCCTGCTTTATCAACCGCAAAGCAGCAAGGCTTTTATCACCGCTGATTTGCTGACCTTGATTCCTGATTATAAAAAAATCTTTGCTTCCTGGAATAAAGATAAAAATAAGTTTGATTTAGCGCTGTCGCTTAAAATAAGCAAAGCGCAAATCAATCAGGCGCCTGTGCTGATTGATTTTAATGCCCAAGCCCGGATTCTGATCAATCTTGATCTTAAGCATCCGGAAAATTTAAATTACAGCGCTGAATTAAAACTTAACCCGATGAATATTAATCAGGTTCCGATTTTTGGCCAGATTAAAGATATAAACGGAACAATCAATATTTATAAAGATCGGATCTATTCGTCTGATCTTCAAGGATCAATCAATGAGGCGCTGGCCAAGCTTGATTTTTTAGTCGAAGATTATGCTAATCCGCGAATTGAACTAAATTGCGAACTCAACCCTCTGATTTTTAAATTGAAATGCGCTTTAAACCAGGATACACTCGTAATTTCCCAAATGACTGCTGACTATAATCAAATCAGTCTGAATGTAAACGGCCAGATTGAAAGTGTCAAAGAAAATCCTCTAGCCAAAATAAACAGCCGGATCAGCCTTCAGCTTGAGGATTTAGCGCGGCTGCCTTTGGAAATTAAACCAGTTTTAAACACGCTCAAACCATCCGGACTATTAACCGCTAATCTGCAGGTAAACGGGCTATTGAAAAACATTCCCAAACTTAGCGGAAGCATATCCTTACTATCGGATAAGCTGTCTT
The DNA here is from genome assembly GCA_018817585.1 of Candidatus Omnitrophota bacterium. GTDB lineage: Bacteria > Omnitrophota > Gorgyraeia > B26-G9 > B26-G9 > JAHITE01. The sequence continues at coordinate 4,623 of JAHITE010000112.1, read as the reverse complement.
TGCTGGATTACACGATCAATGATTTAAAAATTCAAGCGGATATTGAAAACGGTCAGATTAATCTGGCTGATTTCACGCTTAAGCTGCTGGATACAACAATTAATACTAATGGCAGCGTTAACCTGTTAAGTAAAAACCTTGACTATAATCTGCGGATTAATATCGCGGATTTAGAATTAAAAAACCTTAAAGAAATTCTCGCTAAACAAGCGAAATTTAATGATTACTTATCCGGGATGATTAATGCCAATATCGCGTTAAAAGGCCGGGCTTTGGATTTAAACCTGATAACCTTAGAAACAAATCTTATCGCGAAAAATCTGGTTTATCAGCAGATAATTCTGCCTGAGTTGCTTGAATTTGACGCTGATCTGAGCCTGAAAAATTTAAACAGCATTGTCCTGCGCAAAGCAATGCTCAATGATCTGATTACTCAGCTGAGTGTTAACGGCAATATCAGCAATATTCTGCTTGATCCCCTGGCTGAAATTACTGGACAGCTGAACACTGACTTTGAGCAGCTGAATACTTATTCCCTGCTCAAACTTCCCGCCGGCTTTAAATTAAGCGGCAAGCCAATTCTTGATTTTAAAACCAAGGGTTTATTTAAAAAACCCCTGACCATGGAAACTAGTTTCAGCATTAACTCCGCTGAAATAAAATACAATCAATTTGGTTTAGAGCGTTTAAAAGCCAAAGGTTCTTTTAAAAATCAGCAATTAGATCTTGCTTCCCTGCTGATTGAATTATATTCCGGACAGCTAAACGCCACGGCCCACGCGGATTTAACCAATATACAGAACCCCAAATTCAAGCTTAATGCCCAGCTGGCGCAGCTGGATATGCAGGCTTTTGCCCTGAAAACCAAGCTTATTCAGACTGATTTTCAAGGATTGCTGAATAGCCAAATCAATCTCACTGGCTCAGGAGCCAAACCGGAAAATCTGGTAATAAATTCAAACCTTAATCTTGATCTGAGCAATGTCCTAGTTAACAATATCGCGATTGAAAAAGCCAATGCCCAGATCAACGCGGATTATCAGAATAACAGCCTGTTGCTCAAAGATTCCTCCCTGCAATACAAAGACATTCAGGCCCAAGCCAAAGGCAGAATAAGTTCTCTGAGCAATAATCCGCGAATCAATCTGGATATTAATTCTCAGCTGGCGGTTGCTGATTTAAATAAACTGCCGATTCCACAGGATATTAAAAAACAATTAGATAGCCTGGAATTAATTGGCAATGTTTTGGCCAAAGTAAATATTAACACGCCGCTTTCCGATTTAACCGCGATGAATTTAACTGCTGATCTTTCATCTGAACAGCTGGAAATTAAAAAAATCAAACTTAATGAAATAAAACTTAAAGCCAATATGGCCAATAAAATCCTGACCGCTGCTGCCCGGCTTAAGGCTTATCAAGGCACAGCGGATTTAAAGCTTAATGCCGATTTTACTCAGCCTGAATTTGCTTATAATACTCAAGCGAATATCACGCAGCTTGATTTTGGCCAGCTGATCAAGGAATCAAAGATTATTCCCCAACAGCATAAAGGGATAATATCCCTGACTGCTGATCTGGCGGGCAAAGGCCCTGCTCTTAAAACAATCGTCGGCAAAGCGAATATTAAATTAAATGACGCGCTGATCGTAGCCATGCCTTTGCTTAAATCAATTGCCGCTATCTTTAGCGCGGATTTCCTGGTTAATTTTGAAATCACTGAAGGCAATAGCGATATTATCTTTGATCAGGCAAAAGCAACACTGCAAAATACCAGCTTTAATGGACCTGAGGCAAAAATCTTAGCCCGCGGCGCGATATTATTAGACACTCTGGGTTTTGAGAATTTCTGGACAACATTGCAATTAACTGATTCCGGCGCGAAAAAGATAAACCAGAATTTACTCAGCGTTTTTGATTTTAATGGAACGATTTATCAAAAAGAAATCGAAGTAAAAGGCACGCTTAGCGCGCCCATAATCGATCAGAAAAAAATATTATTTGGCCTGGGCGCTAATGCCATACTTAATAATATTTTAAAAAATAAATCTCCGGATGAACCCCAGCAGCAAAACTCGCCAAAAGACATGAAGATTGAATTACTTAAAGGTTTGCTTAATTCTGTATTGAAATAGGATACAGAGTAGGGCCACGTCACGCCGTGGCTCTACAAAAAACAATTGGCTAAATATCGAGAATATGATAATATTATAAACAGCAGAATCCAGCTATCACTATCTGATAATCCACGCGCTAAAATTAAAGTTTTTGATCATGAAATTAGTTTTCAAAAAAATACTGCTTATTTTAATTAAAATCATTCAAATCCCTTTGAATATTGTTTTAGCTCTGCTTTATTTTCTTCTGATTCTGCCTTATGCTTTTGTTTACCGAAAAAGCTTTGTGCCTGAAATAAATTCCGCGGCCGCGGCAAAAAATAACTCTAAACATAAACCCCGGTCATTCTGGCTGGATGTAAACCCAGCTGATCCCAGTTTAGAAAACCTCAGGAGACAATACTGATGTATATCTTAGGCATCTCCTGCTATTATCATGATTCAGCCGCGGCTTTAATTAAGGACGGCAAAATAATCGCGGCAGCTGAAGAAGAACGCTTTAGCCGAAAAAAACATGATTTTGGGTTTCCCCATCTATCAATTGATTTTTGTTTAAACCAGGCCGGAATATCAAGCAAGGATATTGCTTATGTGGTTTTTTATGAAAAACCGTTTCGCAAATTAGACCGGATTATGAAAACAATTGTCAGCACTTATCCTTGGTCTCGCGCGGTGTTTGGCCAGGTAATAAAAAAATGGCTGACGAAAAAACTCTGGATCAAAAGCACAATCCAGGGAAAACTAAATATTGAGTCTGAGCGAATTTTATTTTGCGAGCATCATCTGTCGCACGCGGCCAGTGCTTTTCTGCTTAGTCCGTTTAAGCAAGCCGCGATCCTGACCATTGACGGCGTTGGCGAATGGGCCACCGGCACCCTGGGCCTTGGTCAGGAAAATCAGATTAAACTGTTTAAACAAATCAATTTCCCGCATTCTCTGGGACTTTTATACAGCGCGTTTACCGCTTATCTTGGATTTGAAGTTAATGAAGGCGAATATAAAGTCATGGGCATGGCGGCTTACGGACAGCCGCGATTTGCGGATAAAATCAGGGCTAATATTCTGAGCATTGCTGAAGACGGCTCATTTAATTTAAACCTGGATTATTTTAGTTTTCAGCATTCTGCTAAAAAAAGCTTTAGTAAAAAACTCGAGACGTTGTTTGGCCCCAGCCGCGCCCTGAACAGTGATTTTTTCACTGATCAATTTGATTATCCCAGTTATTTTGGTAAAAAGCCGGCTGATTATCTGACGCTTTGCGTCCAAAACCAATACTTTGCCGATATTGCCGCGAGTATTCAAAATGTACTTGAAGAAATAATTTTAAAGCAAGTTAAATTCCTCTACCAACAAACCGGAGTTAAACAGCTGTGCATTGCCGGCGGAGTAGCCCTGAATTCCACAGCAAATGGCCGGATCCTGCAATCCGGACCATTTGAGCAGATATACATCCAGCCTGCCCCTGGTGACTCAGGCGCGGCAATTGGCGCGGCTTTATACGTCTATCACACGGTTCTTAACCAAAAAAGAGAGCATGTGCTGGAAAATGCTTATCTGGGACAGGAATATTCAAATCAGGAAATTGCTGATTTTTTAACCAAACATAAAATTTCCGCTAAAAAATATGAATCTTCTGAGCTTTTAGAAATCTGCAGCCAGGCAATCGCCGATGGTAAAATTATCGGTTGGTTTCAGGGCAGATTTGAATGGGGCCCCCGCGCCTTGGGCAATCGCTCAATTATTGCTGATCCGCGCGATGAAAAAATGAAGGAAATAGTTAATGCCAAAATTAAATTCCGCGAGCCGTTTCGCCCGTTTGCTCCGGTGATTCTGGAAAAAGAACTCGAGAACTTCTTTGAAATAAAAAATCCCAAACAATACCCACTGCGGTTTATGTTATTCGTTCTGGGAATCAAGCCAGACAAAAGAAAGATTATTCCAGCGGTTGATCATCAGGGAACCGGCAGAGTCCAGACAATTAATCAGCAGTCCAATCCTTTGTATTATGGTTTGCTTAAAGCCTTTGCCCAAAAAACCGGGGTGCCTCTGCTGTTAAACACCTCGTTTAACTTAAAAGGCGAACCTATTGTCAATACTCCGGAAAACGCGTATAATACTTTTATGAGCAGCGGACTTGACCTTTTGGTTTTAGGCGATTATATTATATATAAGGATGAAAATCATGAAAAAAATAATCAATAGTTTAAAACAAAGATTTAAAATTATCAATGAATTGCTTGAGTTTCTCTGGGAAAATAAAATCTGGTGGCTCACCCCGTTTTTTATTGTCCTGCTCTTAATAGGCGGACTGATTATTTTTACAGCCAGCAATCCAGCTGCCGTGCCGTTTATTTATACATTATTTTAGGACACCAGGTCACAAGGTCACAAGGACACAGGTTGCAAGCTAAAAGCTATAAACTATAAAGGGCAGGAATAATTATTTAGGCGGGTTTGAAGCCTGATTTTGATAGGACTGGCAAAATCAGAGATTCATCCTCGGAGT
>JAHITE010000111.1 GCA_018817585.1 Candidatus Omnitrophota bacterium | reverse complement strand
TTAAACGCGGTATCTATAATTATTTTTTGATAAATCCGGACTAAAAACCGTCTTGGGATTGTTCTTTGTTTACTTAATTTTTGAAAAATATGCTGAATTCTCAAAAAATCGGTATTTGCTGATTCTATCTAGGAATTGGGGTCACCCAGATTAAGTTGACATTAACCAGGATGTCAGGTATACTTTTTTGATTTTATAATTTTCATGTAAGCGATTGAAGAAGAAAAGGTTGTAAAATATTGAATAATAAAGCGTTTAATAAAATAATAATTTATTTATTAATCTATGGATTATTAAGTTCTGATTTAGCTTTTGCTGGTCAGAAAAACGCTCAGTTAAGCCATGGATATCTTAGCCCTAGAATTAATTTATCTAATGAATCAATTCTGGTAGCTATAGACGTATTTTCCAAGATTAAAATAGATGCGGCGATTGAAAAAACCGTTGCTAATGTAAATGAGCTTGGTCAAAGAAATTTTAAGCGGGAGCTTAGCGCGCAAGAATTGGTTATCGCATTGGCGATGATTAGTGAAGGGAAGAGTTTGCATTACATTGATAAATATTTTTTTATGCGGCATTATGTGCATGATCATGAAACCGGTCGGAGAAAAAAGCCTGGCCAAATATTAAGGATAAGAATAGTCCAAGCTTTATCAATAGTATGTGCCGCGGCTGGTTTTTTAATGCGTGATATGCTCCTAGAATCGTATTTAGTAAATATTGTTATTTTTGGGCCTTTATTTTTAGTTTTCATGTGGTTTTTTACTGGCTGGTCAGTTGATTTTTTCTCATGGGTAGAAAGAATGCTTGATCCGAGAAATAAATATATATTTGCAGAGCCGGGAGCAGATCTTAACGAAGAAGAGAAAGAACAGTATTTGAACGATATTAAACAGATTATCACCAATAATATTCAGCAGTTTGATAAAAAAGCTCCGCCAAGGTATAGTATCGTATCAGTGAACTCAATGTCCTTAAAATCAGATTCGGGTGGTTTAAGTTCATTAGCGGTTAATTTTCCAGGTTTAATTTTAAGTTCAATATAAAATTTTGGTAATAAGGTAAACTTTTACTTTCAGAAGCAGCTAAAAAGAAAGCCAAATTACTGTATGAAAGTGTAAGAAATATGTTAATTGATAAAATTCAGATAAATCATGTTTTTATTTTTTTCTTGACAGGGAATGCTTAACATGATATATTTTCATGATAATAAATTCTGAAGAAAACTATGTAAAAATTTTGACATTAGGTAAAGTTAGGAAGAGTAAAAAAATGAAAAGTTTTGTACAAAAGCCACAAGATGTAAAAAGAAAATGGTTACTTATCGACGCAGATGGTCTTATCTTAGGTAGATTAGCTACTCAGCTGGCTAGTATGTTGCGCGGTAAAACCAAGCCTGAATTCACTGCGCATGTTGATATGGCAGATGAAATTGTAATTATTAATGCTGCTAAAATCAGAGTTACTGGAAAAAAATTAAATGATAAAAAATATCAGACATATTCAGGGTATCCTGGCGGGCAAAAAGAGATTAATTTAGCAGAAAAACTGGAGAAAAACCCAGAAGATGTTATTGTGCATGCAGTTCGCGGAATGCTTCCTCATAATACATTAGGAAGACAGTTAATGAAAAAACTCAAGGTTTATGCTGGAGCAGAACATCCTCATCAAGCACAGAATCCTGAGCTGATAAAAATTTAAAAAGTTTTTTTACAGTATAAAAATGCTGTAAATCCATTAAAGGAGGACGAGTTTTGGTTAAAGATGTAAAATTTTGCGCTACAGGAAGAAGAAAAGAATCTGTTGCTAGAGTAATTTTAAAATCCGGCTCTGGTGAATTTATGGTTAATAAACGTCTTTTAGAAAGCTATTTTGGACGTGAGGTATCTAGAATGTTAGTTAAACAGCCATTGATTGTCGCTAATGTTTTAAGTAAGCTTAATGTAAGCGCTAATGTTAGAGGCGGCGGTCTTTCCGGGCAAGCTGGAGCTATTTGTCACGGAATTGCTAGAGCTTTACTAAAATACGATGAAACTCTTAAGCCGGTTTTGAAAAAAGCAAATTTTCTTACTCGTGATTCTCGGATGAAAGAGCGTAAAAAACCTGGTCAAAAAGGTGCGCGTGCTCGCTTCCAATGGACTAAAAGATAAAATTTTGTTTGTTTGCTGTTTGAATGCTAGAGAATATTTAGTTGTAAGGTATTTGTTTGCAGTAGGTTGATAGAATAAATTATTTTTAGTAAAAATTAAAATCCTGGTAATTTTAAGATGCAAGCTGTTTATTTATATGTAGTTATATATTTAAATAGCTTGTTTTTTTTTGAATAAATTAATCAAATTAGAGGGATATCGTCTAGAAATCTATTGACGGTTTATTGTTTTTGTTTTATAATAAATCTCTGTTTAAAAATTTTAATCCTTAAGGGATAAACTCTTAGGTTAATTTTAATGTTAGCTTATAATAATATTTTATAAGTTTAGATTAGGAGAAATGCGGTCAAAATGCTAAAAGCAGCGATAATTGGAGCTACAGGCTATACAGGGGAAGAGTTGATTCGGATTCTTTTAAGGCATCCAGATGTGGAGATTTCGCATCTTGTTTCCAGAAGTTCACGCGGTGCGCCAATTAGTCAGATGTTTCCCTGGTTGGAAAAAAGATTGGATTTAGAATGTCATAGTCAAATGGATGTTGAAGAAATGTCTAAAAATACTGATATTGTTTTTTTAGCATTGCCGCATCGGGTATCAATGGAAATTGCCCCAAATTTTTTAAGCAATGGCAAGCGGGTTATTGATTTAAGTGCTGATTATCGGCTAAAAGACATAAATGAATACCAGAAATGGTATGGAGTATCGCATAAGAGTACTGAGTTTGTAAAAGATAGTGTTTACGGACTTTGTGAATTAAATAAAGATGCTATTAAAAAAGCTAAATTAATTGCTAATCCAGGATGTTATCCTACTGGGGCGATTTTGGCTTGCGCGCCGTTTTTACAAACAGGATTAGTTGATTCTGATATTATTATTGATGCTAAGTCCGGCACTAGCGGCGCTGGCAGATCTCCTTCGGTTTCATTATTGTATTCAGAAGTGAGTAATAATTTTAAAGCTTATAAAGTATGTAATCATCAGCATACTCCGGAAATAACTCAGGAGCTTGCTAAATATTCTGAATCAGCAGTGCATATTAGTTTTGTGCCGCATCTGGTGCCAATGCCGCGAGGGATTTTAAGTACAATATACATGAATTTAAAAAAGAATATATCAGTTTTTGAAGCTGTTGATATTTTAAAAAAGTTTTATGCTGATCAACCGTTTATCCGGGTAAAACAAGCAGATATGTTTCCGGAGATAAAGGATGTTGCGCATAGTAATTTTTGTGACATTGGGATAAAGGTTGATGGAAAGAGGCTTATTGCTATAGCGGCGATTGATAATTTGGTTAAGGGCGCTGCTGGTCAGGCAGTACAGAATTTTAATATTATGTTTGGGCTTGAGGAAACCGCAGGTTTGATGTAATGAAAAATATTAAAAAAATCAAAAACGGAACAATTTGTACTCCTTTAGGATTTAAAACCAATGCAATTAATTGCGGGATTAAGAATAATAAACTTGATCTGGCTTTAATTTATTCGATTGTCAAAGCCAAAGCCGCAGGGGTATTTACTGCTAATAAAGTTAAAGCTGCTCCGGTTTTACTAGACATAGCTAATTTGAAAGATAATGCAGCCCAGGCGATTATTGTAAACAGCGGTAATGCTAATTGTTGTACTGGCAAAAGAGGTTATAGCGATGCTCAAGCAGTAGGTCGGAAAGTTGCTGATGTTTTAGAGATTAATCAAGCTGATGTTTTGGTTGCTTCAACCGGAATAATTGGTAAATATTTACCAAAAGATAAAATAATAGATTCCATTGAATTGCTGGCCAAGGGGCTTGAATTTGATAAAGCAGATAAAACCGCTCAGGCAATGATGACAACGGATAGTTTTTCCAAGCAGGTTGCGGTTGAGTTTAAAATTGCTGGGAAAAAAGTTAGTATTGCGGCTGTGGCTAAAGGCGCGGGGATGATTTGCCCGAATATGGCCACAATGCTTTGTTTTGTGACAACTGACGCTAATATCTCGGTTTCAGGCTTAAAAAAAGCTTTGAAGCTAGCTGCCGACTATTCGTTTAATTGTATTAGTGTTGATGGCGATATGAGTACTAATGATACTTTGACTGTTTTAGCCAATGGCTTGGCGGGTAATGCTTTGATAAAAGACAAGGGAAAAAATTTCGTTTTATTTGTTCGGGCCTTATCCGAAATATGTTTAGAATTAGCTAAAATGATTGTAATCGATGGTGAAGGGGCCACCAAACTGATTGAAATTAATGTGCAGGGCGCTAAAACAGAACAGCAGGCAAAGCAGGCGGCAAGACAGATCGCTAATTCATTACTGGTTAAAACAATGATTGCTGGAGAAAATCCCAACTGGGGTAGAATTCCGGCAAGTGTTGGCGCAGCAGGTATTGATTTTAAAGAAGAGAAACTGGAAGTTTTTTTGCAGAATATTCCCGTATATCGCAAGCTTACTCCGGATGTAAAAAATCGGAAAAAGTTAATTAAATTACTTGCGGAAAAGCAAATAAATATAACAGTAAAATTAAATAATGGAAAATTTTCACATACGATTTGGGGTAATGATCTGACCAAAGAATATGTGCGGATTAACACGGAATATAATTAACCATTGGTCAGAGGAATTTTTATGCTGGAACAGGCTTCAAAAAAAGTTGATGTTTTAATCGAAGCATTACCTTATATTAGACAGTTTTACGGTAAAGTAGTGGTAATTAAATATGGCGGCAGCGCGGTTGAACACTCAGAGCTGAATCATTCTATTCTGGAAGATATTACCTTTATGAATCATGTGGGGATTCATCCGGTAATAGTGCATGGGGCTGGTCCGTTTATCACTCAGAAAATGAAAGATAAAGGAATTGATGTTAAGTTTGTCAACGGGATTAGAGTTACTGATAAAGACAGTTTAGAGATTGTAAATAACGCTTTGACTGAAGTAAATAAAAATATTGTTAGCGAACTGCAGAAACTGGGCAATGAAGCGAGGGGTTTTGTTGGTAAAAACGGGGAATTGATAAAGGCCAAAAAGAAAAACGCAATAGTTGATGTTGGTTTTGTCGGCGAGGTTACTGGGTTTGATAGTAAATTAATGTATAGTCTGCTGCATTCAAAAATGATTCCTGTAATTGCTCCATTGGGCGTAGGTGAAGATGGTCAATTGTATAATTTAAACGCGGATACAGTGGCCGCTGAGGTTGCCAAGGCAATGAACGCGGAAAAATTAGTATTGCTTACTAATGTGCGCGGGATTATGACAGATACTAATGATGAGCAGACATTACTTTCAAGTGTTACTTTGGCTGAACTGGAAGTATTGTTTGAAAATAAAGTAATTAATGGCGGAATGATTCCAAAAGTTTTAGCTTGTAAAGAAGCTGCTGAAAACGGCGTTCAGAAAACTCATATTATTGAGGCGCAGATTCCGCATGCTTTATTACTTGAGGTTTATACTGACCAGGGGATTGGGACCCAGATAGTTAAAAAATAATTTTCATATTATAAATTTAAAAATAGAGTGCAGGGACTAAGGGTGATATATGGATACGCAACAAATAATTCAATTGTACGATGATTATGTGATGAATAACTATGCGCGGAAAAATCTGGTTTTTGTAAAAGCGCAGGGTTCGCGGGTATGGGCAACTGATAAAAAAGTTTATTTAGATTTTTTTCCTGGCTGGGCGGTAAGCGGCATAGGGCATTGTCACAAAAGAGTGGTTAAGGCTTTACAAAAACAAGCGGGGCAATTATTACATGTGTCGAATAATTATTATTCTGAAATGCAGGGGCGTTTGGCTGAACGAATAGCTTTAAATTCTTTTGGCGGTAAGGTTTTTTTCTGTAATTCAGGCGCGGAAGCTAATGAAGCGGCTTTTAAACTGGCCAGAGCATATGGCAATCCGCAGCGTAATGAAATCATTACCATGAATAAATCATTTCATGGCCGGACCCTGGCTTGTACAGCGGCTACGGGGCAGGCAAAATGTCATGTTGGGTTTGACCCCTTGCCAGCTGGATTTAAAAGCATTGATTTTAATAATAAAGAGGCTTTGACTAATGCGGTTAATGAGTCAACTATCGCGATTATGCTTGAATTGGTTCAAGGTGAAGGCGGAGTTAATATCGCGGATAAGTCTTATGTGCGATTTTTAAGAGATTTATGTGATAAGAAAAATATGCTGTTAATTGTTGATGAAGTTCAGACCGGAATGGGCAGAACAGGTAAAATGTTTGCTTATCAGCATTATGGGATTGAACCCGACATGATGACTTTAGCGAAAAGTCTGGGGGGCGGAATGCCGATCGGAGCAATGGTCGCAAAGAAAAATATTGCCGGCACCCTGCGTCCGGGGATGCATGCTTCTACTTTTGGCGGAAGTCCAATTGCGTGTTCCGCGGCTTTGGCAGTATTTGAAGCAATAGAAAAAGAAAAATTACTATTAAACACAATTAATATGGGAGAATATTTAAAAGGGGAATTGTTGCAGCTTAAAGGCAAATACCCGATTATAAAACATGTTCGCAGTCTTGGTTTGATGTTTGGCATAGAGATGATCATTAATGCTGACCGGGCATATGATTTTTGTCTGGCTAATGGTCTTTTAATAAACTGCACGCAAGGAAATATATTAAGAATTATGCCTTCAATGGCTGTAACTAAAAAAGAAATCAATAAAGCAATTGAAGTACTAGACATGGCTATTAGCAAATGCTGATAATCTCGGGCTTATTTTTTTTTATCTTGAGGAGAGTGACTATTTATGAATAAAGATTTAATTTCAGGATTTGATTTGTCCGAGCAGGATATTGAAAATATATTTTCGCTCACATCAAAACTGAAAAAAAAGAAGATGGACAATTGTCTTAAAAATAAGACGATTGGTCTTGTTTTTCAAAAACCATCTGTGCGTACCCGGGTTTCTTTTGAAGTGGGAGCGCGTCAGCTGGGAGCTAATTGTTTATATCTTGCGCCGCATGATATTGAACTGGGCAGCAGAGAGCCGTTAAAAGATGTCGCGCGAGTTCTTTGCCGTTACTTAGACGGGATAATTGCCAGAACATTTGCGCATGAGCATGTTATTGAATTGGCGAAATACGCGGATATTCCGGTTATAAACGGTTTGAGTGATTTGTACCATCCAGCACAAGCTTTGGCTGATATTTATACAATTTGGGAACAGGGCAATAAATTAAAAGGAGTAAAGCTGGTTTATATCGGTGATGGAAATAATGTGGTTAATTCACTGCTGGCAATTTGCGCGAAAGTTGGGATGGATTTTACGGTAGCTACGCCAAAAGGCTATGAACCAAATAAGCAGATTTGGTCAGATGCCCAAAAGATTGCGAAACAAAACAAATCAAAATTGATTCATTGCTATGATCCTAAAGTCGCGGTTAAATGCGCGGATTTTATTTATAGTGATGTTTGGACTTCTATGGGACAGGAAAAAGAGGCTGTTAAAAGGATAAAGGTATTTAAGCCGTACCAGATAAATGCCGAATTGCTTAAATCTGTCGGTAAACAATATAAAATAATGCATTGTATGCCGATACACCGCGGCCAAGAAATGACGGATGAAGTTGTTGAATCCGAACAATCAATCATTTTTGATCAGGCGGAAAACAGAATGCATGTGCAAAAAGCTGTGATGGCGCTGCTGCTTGGCAGCAAGTCAAAAGTGAAAAGTTGAAAGTGAAAAGGAAAAAATATGAAAAAGAAGGTTGTATTGGCTTATTCCGGAGGATTAGATACTTCCTGCTGTGTGAAGTGGCTGCAGGATAAAGGTTTTGAAGTTATTTGTTTTAGCGCTAATCTGGGCAGCGAATTCTCACCGCAAGAACTTAAGCGTAAAGCTAAAGCTAGCGGGATAAAGAAAATCTATGTGCAGGATCTGCAGCAGGAATTTGCTCAGGATTATATTCTTCCGGCTTTAAAGGCAAACGCGGTATATGAAACAAAATATGTTTTATCAACCGCGCTGGGAAGACCTTTAATTGCCAAATATTTAGTAGATATAGCGCACAAGGAAAAAGCAGAATATGTCGCGCATGGCTGTACAGGAAAAGGAAACGATCAGGTAAGAATTGATACTACGGTAAAAATTTTAGACCCGAAACTTAAGATAATTGCTCCGGTAAGAGAATGGGAGCTAACATCGCGTGAATCAGAGATTGCTTATGCCCAAAAAAACAAGATCGAGATTTCCACAACTAAAGAAAAAATTTACAGTATTGATCAAAATATTTGGGGGATTAGTATTGAGGGCGGAATGATGGAAGATCTGGCTAATGCTCCGGATGAAAAGGCCTATGTGTTGACCAAAGGAATAGATAAAACTCCGAGTAAGCCGGATTATGTGGAAATTGAGTTTGATAAAGGAAGTCCAATTAAACTGAATAATCAGAAAATGAGTTTTTTAAGCATGATTGATGTTTTAAACAAACTTGCCGGCAAACACGGTATTGGGAGAACTGATTTGATTGAAGACCGTACTGTAGGCATAAAATCACGGGAAATTTATGAAGCACCGGCAGCTTGGGTATTGTTGCAGGCGCATAGAGAATTGGAAAGCGCTGTATTGGATAAAGATACATTGCACTTTAAAGAAATAGTTGGTTTGCGTTATGCCCAGCTGGCTTATCAAGGTTTATGGTTTTCCCGGCTGCGTAAGAGCTTAGAGGCGTTTGTTGAGATGACTCAGGAAAAAGTTTCGGGCAGTGTGAAATTAAAACTGTATAAAGCTAATATTACGGTTGCGCAAAGAAAATCAAAATATTCGCTGTATAGAAAAGAATTGGCAACCTATGGCGAAGAAGATCAATTTAATCGTGAAGATGCTAAGGGATTTATTGAAATATTTTCTCTGCCTTATAGAGAAAGATAATAAAAAGCAATTACGAGTTATGAATTACGAGTGATAAATGAAAAGATAAATCTAATGTTACTTGCAATTAGTAATTTATAATTAATAATTAATAATTAATAATTTTTACTATAGACAAGTAACTGTTTAGAGGAGTTATAATGGCTAAAAAATTATGGGGCGGCAGATTTAAAAAGCAAATTGACAGTGATTTTGAAGAGTTTTCGAAATCCATACAATATGATTATAAACTGTCAAGAATTGATGTGTTTCATTCGATAATTCATACTTTAGCTTTAGGCGGAAGCAAGCTGTTAACTAAAGCTGAGACTAAGAAAATCCTCGATGCTTTGAACTCGATTATTAGAGATATTGATACTAAAAAATTTAACCCGGATATGAATTCAGAAGATATCCATACTGATATCCATAATCGATTGGAAAAAAAGATTGGTGGTTTAGCGGCAAAAGTGCATACTTTGCGTTCGCGTAATGATCAGATTGTTTTTAATGAGAAATTCTATTGTTTGGATGAGGCGTTAAATATCCAAAGTTTACTTAAGAACCTGATTGACAGCTGTATTTGCCTGATGGAAAAATACGCAAAACAGCCATTTATTGGTTATACGCATACGCAAAGGGCTCAGGTAATACTATTCAGTGATTATATGATTGCTTTTGCCAATATGTTTACGCGTGATTTAAAACGGATAAAACAATTTTATGATTCAGTAGTTCCTTATATCGGAGCCGGAGCTTTGGCTGGAACATCTTTAAATAAAAAAGAATATGGTAAAGCGATAGAGGTTTTTTTTGATTACAAACAAGCTGAATCGGAAAAAGTGAAATCGGTTGAAAACTCCATGGATAATGTTAGTGATCGCGATTTTATTATGGAATTTCTAGGAGGAATATCGATTGTTCAGATGCATTTATCCCGTTTGTGTGAAGATTTTATATTGTATTCTACTCAGGAATTTGATTATCTGGATTTGCCAGAGGAATTTTGTACTGGCAGTAGCTTGATGCCGCATAAAAAAAACCCGGATTTTCTGGAGCTTGTGCGCGGCTATACCGGAAGGATTTATGGCAATCAGATATCGCTGATGACAACTATGAAGGGGCTTCCGATGACTTATAATCGGGATATGCAGCTGGATAAAGAACCATTGTTTTCATCAGTTGAAATAATAAAGGATGAATTAAAAATAATGGCAAAATTTATTAAAGGAGTAAAACTCAAGAACAAAGTGATTGAAAAAGCTTTGCAGGATGAGCGGCTATATGCTACGGAGCTTGCTGAATTTATGGTTTTTAAAGGTATTGCCTTTAAAAACGCGCATGATATTGTGGGAAAAATCATTCGCTATTCTGAAGATAATTCTATCGCGATTAAAGATATGTCAGATGAATTATTAAAAACTTTTCATGCTCAACTTAACAACAAAGACATTCTGAAAGTAATGCATTCTGAACACGCTGTGAGTTCGAAAAAGTCTATTAACAGAAAGGTGCCGAGAGTTAATGCATGATTTTAAAATGAAAAATAATCGTTTGTTCTGTGAACAAGTAAGTCTTGATGCTATTGCCCGTAAAGTGGGAAGTCCGGTATTTGTTTATAGTAAAAAGACAATATTAGATCATTTTAATAAACTTAAAAAAGCATTTAAGGATATTGATCCTTTGATTTGCTATTCAATGAAAGCAAACTCAAATCTCAGTATTTGTAAAATATTAAAAGACGCCGGTGCGGGAATTGATATTGTTTCTGGCGGAGAGTTGTACCGGGCTCAGGCAATAAAGGTTCAGGCTGATAAGATTGTTTATGCCTCAGTAGGTAAAACTCCAGAGGAAATAGAAGCTGCGATTAAAGCCGGTATATTATTTTTTAATGTTGAGTCTGTTGCCGAACTTAAACTGATCAATGCCATTGCTAGGAGTTTAGGTGAAAAACAAAAAGTAGCGATTAGGGTTAATCCAGATGTCGCGGCAAAAACCCATAAATATATTACCACTGCTAAAAAACAAAACAAATTCGGGATAGATGTAAAAACAACTAAAGAGATATTTTTTAAACTGAGAAAATCCCTGAATAATTTAGAAATCTGTTGCATCCATTTACATATTGGTTCGCAAATCGAGCATGTTACTCCTTTTATTCAGGCGCTTAAAAAAGGAGTAAAATTGATTGAGCTGTTAAATAAAAATGGTGCTAATATTACGCATATAAATATCGGCGGCGGGCTAGGGATTATTTACGATAAAGAAAAACCGCAAACAGCCAGCGATTACGCGAAAGCAATAATTCCGATATTAGCTGATAAAAATTTAAAACTAATTTTAGAGCCAGGAAGATTTATTGTGGGTAATGCCGGAGTATTATTAACTAAAATAATTTATGTTAAAGATACGTCAGTTAAGCGGTTTTACATTGTTGACGCGGCAATGAATGATTTGATCAGGCCTTCTTTTTATGAAGCCTTTCATGGAGTTATTCCAGTTATTGCAAAAAAGAAAATAAAACTTAAAAAAGCGGACATAGTTGGTCCTATTTGCGAAAGCGGTGATTTTCTGGCGAAACAAAGACTGTTGCCAGCTTCTTTAAGTCAAGACGATATTCTTGCTGTGATGAGCGCGGGAGCTTATGGCTTCAGCATGTCCAGTAATTACAATAGTCGGAGGCGAGCTGCGGAAGTTCTGGTTGATGGGAAAACTTTTGAAATAATTAGAAAAAGAGAAACTTACGGCGAGCTGATTAAAAATGAGATAACTGGTAAACTATAAGAGGTGGATATGAGAAAGATGATCAACGTAAAAACGGCAAGCAAGAAACCTTTAAAAAAAACTATTAAGAGCGCTGTAAGTAAGAATACTAATAAAAATACAAAGAAACTGATGCTGAAAAAGTCAGCGTCAAAAAAGAAAATAGTTATTAATAAAAAGCGAAAATTTGAATTCACTAAAATGGTCGCATCGGGAAATGATTTTATTATTTTCGATAATCGTAAGAGTGGTTTGAAAAACGGGTCAGAAATTGCCTTATTGCTTTGTACGCGAACCGCGGGGATTGGTGCGGATGGTTTAATTTTTATTGAAAAATCAAAAAGAGCTGATTTTAAAATGCGGATATTTAATCCTGACGGCTCGGAAGCAGAAATGTGCGGCAATGGAATCCGTTGCGCGGCTTTATATAAAAATAAGAAGAATATGAAAATAGAAACACTGGCCGGGATACTTAATGCTGAGTTAAATGAAGATGGAATTAAAGTTAAAATGACGACACCTTTGGATATGCAGCTGAATATTAATTTAAATATTGACGGAAGAATTCATCAGGTTAATTATGTGAATACCGGGGTGCCGCATAGTGTGTGTTTTGTGGAAAATTTACCGGCAGCCAATGTGCGAATGCTGGGAAGACTGCTGAGATATCATAAGCATTTTGAGCCAGTAGGGACAAATGTTGATTTTGTAAAAATAGCGGAACATGATTCTTTGTCCATCCGGACTTATGAACGGGGTGTTGAAGATGAAACATTGGCTTGCGGTACCGGTTCTGTAGCCGCGGCTTTAATTTATCATCATAAATTTCTTTATTCCGATGGTTCTTATTGTGTGGATATTAAAACAAGAAGTGATGAAGTTTTGAAAGTTTATTTTGATTACGAAAAAGGAGTATTCACAAACGTTTGGTTGGAAGGTA
>JAHITE010000110.1 GCA_018817585.1 Candidatus Omnitrophota bacterium | reverse complement strand
ACTTGAAAAAATTGCCGATAAAATATCCAAACAGCGTAAAAAAACAGCTTCCGCTCTTCAAAAAACTATAGAAAAAGAACTTAAAGACCTTGGGATAAAACAAGTAGAATTCGAATGTCGCGTTAAAAAAACTGCTTTAAAACAGGATGGCCGCGATTCTGTAGAATTTTATATAAGCCCCAATGCCGGCGAAAGCCTTAAACCGCTGGCTGATATAGTTTCTTCGGGAGAAGCCGCGCGTGTAATGCTGGCGCTGAAAAAAGCCCTCATAGAAGTTGATCTCATACCCGTACTTATATTCGATGAAATAGACGCCCAAATAGGCGGCCGGCTTGGCACCATAACCGGACGCAAATTAAAAGAACTTTCTCACAGCCGTCAAGTTATCATCATCACACATTTGCCGCAAATAGCCAGTTTCGCCGACGCTCACTACAAAGTAGTAAAAAATGTTAAAGATAACCGCACTATTACAACCATAGAGTATCTTGAAAATGAAATACGGGTTAAAGAACTTGCTAAAATGATGAGCGATGAAAAAGAAAGCCCCATCGCCATAAACCACGCCAGAGAAATGCTCTCTAAGGCTCAAGCCTCAGATACGCAAAATAAGGTTAAGAAATAACTTAATGCCGCTTTTTTGCCCAATGCAATCGCGCGCTTTTAGACCGCGGATTAGCTGATTGTTCCTTAGCGCCAGGGCGAAGGGGATCATTGCTGATCTCTGAATATAAACCAGCGGAAAAACCTTGCTTAAAAAAATCAACAATCCGTTTATCCTCTCCAGGATGAAAGCTCAAAATCGCTGCCCGGCCATTAGGTTTTAAACAAAAAGGGAGATTACGCAGAAATTGTTCCAGTACGGAAAATTCATCATTAATTTCAATACGCAATGCCTGAAAAATCCGGCGAATTGAATCTTTAACTTCACGCGGACAATCAGCAACTGATTTATTAGCCAAGCCGCGCGCGATCACACTAGCTAAATCCGTAGTTGTATTAATTTCATTTCTATTGGCAAATACCGCGTGAGCTATCTTGCGCGCGTAAGGCTCATCAGAATTTTGAATAAATAAATGCTCCAGCTGTTCTACGTCTAAAGTTTTAAGCAGCTCAGCTGCCGGCTGTCCGCGCTCAGGATTAAGCCGCAAATCTAAAGGACCAGCGTGTTTATAGGTAAACCCGCGCTGGGGATTATCCAATTGCATAGAGGAGACTCCCAGATCAGCAAGAATAAAGTCAAATCCTTTGTCTGTTTCAGATACAAATTTAAACATTCCCGCGAAATTACTGCGCTTAATAATTAATTCCTGTTCACTAAAACCCATTGCCCGCAAACGCTTCTCCGCGCGGCTAAGCTCCAAAGGATCAACATCAATAGCAAATAATTGGCCATTAGGGCTGATTCTTTTCAGCAGCTCAACCGCGTGCCCGCCAAAACCTAAAGTCGCGTCCAAACCAATTTGCCCTGGCAAGGGATTTAGTATCTCTAAAACTTCTTCCACGCAAATCGGACGATGCGTTCCCGCCGGAGTTTTTCCAGATTGAATAACTTTTTCCATATCCAAAGGATATTTTTCAAAATTAAGTTCTTTATATTTCTCGGCAAAATGCCGCGGGTGAGAACCTTTGTAGCGGATACGGCGTTTCGGTTTTATTTGATCATTATTTGAATTGGGATTTAAATTATTCATTGGTTTCCGCGAGATACAAGCTTTCCACTTTTTTCCTAGCCCAGGGAGTTTTCCTGAGAAATGACAAACTGGATTTAATACTGGGATTACTAGCAAAACAGTTTATCCGGATTCTCCGGCTCATATCTTCCCAACCAATTTTCTTAACCAAATAATTAAGCATCATTTCCAAGGTAATCCCATGCAGCGGATCTTTGTTTTTATTGTTTAACATTTATCTATTTTCCTATTTTAAGATCATTCTTATTCGCTAATTTCATCAACTTTTTTTACACTAGATACAATAAGCGCCCCCAAAACAATAACCATCAGAGTTAGAGCAATAATCAGAAGCTGTTTTTGGGTTATTATCGGTTTGCGCTTTGCGGCAGCGTTTTCATTAGTTCTCTCTGGGCTAAGCTGCCAACGCTCATTGGCTTTCAAAGGAATTTCCGCTAATACAAAAGAAACGTCATACTGCGGCAACTTAATCTCTGAACCGCCATAATAAGCTTTTAATCTCGTTTGATTATTGTGGAAAAACACTATTTCATGAATCGCCCCTTCGGCCTGAACAGAATCAACTTCAATTAATGGATTATCATAATTAAATATCCTGAGGCGATATTGTTTATACCTATTTTCGCTGTTCCCTAAATCAATTTTAAGATTCTGTTTATGAAAATCACCAGCATTTATATTAAATATTTCGCTTGAAGCAATCCTAACCCAGGTTACCTGAGAATCTAAAGAATTATTCGCTTCCACTATAATTTTACGTTTAAAATTCTGATTTTCAATTTTAAGCAACATCCGGGTTAAAGGCTCTCGCTGGGAATTCAAATAGATCTCGCTGGTTTTGTCTTTTTGATTAATCTTCACTTCCGCGATATCAAGCGGATATGGAACCATTTCCAGTTCTCCCTCAACCGCTTTTTCTTGTTTGCTGAGAAAATCAAGCGATTCAATCCGCAACACCCCTTCATAGCGCGTAAAGCTGGCATACTCTTGATTAACTTTCCCTTGCGCGTATTTAGTAAATATTTGGGAAAAAGCGGAAACCAGGGCTTGGGCGACATTATCAATAACCAGTTTATAATACTTAAATCGTTTTTTCTCAAAGGATACGCTGGTATTTCTCAAATCAATAAATCTTGAATAATCAAAAATCGGCTGATTTTCAACCAGAAGCTGCCACTGTTGTTTATCATCACTGCCAAACACGGAAACTGTTTTCTCGAAATTATTGTTTGATGTTTTAATGATTACATCCGAAGGTATGCTATCTTCGCGCGGTTTATTTTTTTCCTCTGGTCTTTCCAAAACAATGCTTAATCTATTTTCCGGCAGCTCTTCTAAGCTTAAGATTTTCATCGCGACAGGTTGTTCCATTATCAGCTTTTCCCGGCCTCTTAATTTTCGAACCACAAACGGAACTTCATTATCTTGCGAATCATAGATTCTCAGATTAGCAAAATCATTATTCGTATTGCCATAAATCTGGCTGTCAAGAGTAGCCGCGCCCACTTCATTTTTTATATTCTCAGGCGCGGTTATCGATTTATAAAATAAAAATTCATTTGCCGACGCGGCTTTTGCTAAAAAAATCAAGCACAGAAAAACACTGAATAACTTAATTATTTTCTTCATTTTTCTCCTCAATCGCGAATTTTTTATTAGCATAAATATAGGCAAAAGATCCTCCAATTGATATTAACCCTAAAAGCATAAAAGCAATTACTCGATAAATAACTTCCATGTCCGCAAGGTCATAGAAAAATATTTTCCCGGCAACAATAACAAACAGCGCAAGCCCGCTGTATCGCCAGGCTTTGCTTGACTTAACAATCCCGATAATAAGATACGTCACCGCGAATAAAGCCCAGACTACGGATATTGCTCCTTCCTGAAAAGAGCGCAGATACCAGTAGAAAAAAGTGTTCACCTCTAAAGATATGTAAACAAAAAGCAAGGCAGTACTGATAACCGTAAATATTTTGCGATAAATCATTAGATCGTGTTTATTTGAGATCAACTGAACAATCCCCATGGCATAAAGAAAAACAACACCATAATCAAATAAACGGATAATTATCGGCAAAGAGCCTTTTTTATAAATATAGACATCAACATTACTCATCCACCCGGAATAATCACAAAAAAACAGCTTTGCTAGAATAATCACTATTAAGATAATTGCTGCTGATAAAAAAACATTCTTGTTTGTTGAAAAATAATTATATAAAACATATGCTCCCAAGATACAGCATAAGAGCGTAAGTCCCGGCATTCGCAATGACAAACAATAGGCAAACATCTGAAAAAATTCTAAGTACAGAATAAAAAACATGAATCCCACGCCGCTCCAAAACATTACTTCTCGCGAAACTATCGGGGATACAAGTAACTTGCTATTACTCTTTTCTTCAACAGTAAACTCAGCCAGCTGGTTAATTTTTCGTTTATGTAAAAAGAAACCGCTAAAAAAAGAGGCAATAACCACGCCAAATGACCAAATCCGATCAAGGAATATCGCCCAATATTCACGCAGCGGCAGCGCTGCTAAAGCATAACCTGAAAATTTGCTCGGCATATCGATAAATACCAGCCGGCCCATAACCAGTAAGTACAAAATATGGGCAAGGTTTATCAGTAAATTGCTGTTTAATTTTAACCCAATCCAGAGAAAGAAAAATGCCTGCAATGCCCAGCAAATCGCGATCGTTTCCTTCTGAGTAATTAACGGTACTGCCCAAACCGTAAAAAATCCAGCAACTCCAATTAAACAAATTAATAAATTGCGGTCAACACTGCGGCTTTTAAGAAAACAGTAAATATGCGCGATATAAAAAATCGCGACTCCAATCGCCATCACTGCCGGCCAAGGGCGGCCATACGCTTCTAAAATTAAAGCATAGGCTATAACCGCATAAAAAAGAGAATTAAACAGCATATGGGTTATTTCTAAACTCGAGGATTTTTTCTGTTTAACCAGATTATAGTAATAAACAATCATGCCCTGAAGCACAAACAATAAAGTGATTAAAGTTATCGTTCCATTAAAATCTCTTTTCACTTGATAGCCGGAAAAACTAAAAAACACTAAAGCCCAGGTAAATATAAATCCCAAATAATTTAGTAAACGCCAATTACGCGCGTGAGCAATCGTTAAAATCCCCAGGTTCAGAATCAGGATATACGCGTATAATCCCACCGGGCTTACTCCCGGCATGCTTAAGATTATCGGAGTACAAAAACCGCCAATGATTCCAAAAATCGCTACTAATTGCGAATTAAATTTATAAGACATTAATCCGGCAACTATTGTAATTAAAATCATCATGGCAAACGTCCCGGACAAGGGAATTTTGTCATACAAAGGCCCGGCAGCATACATACTAAAATACAGCGCTGCTAAACCGCCGCCTAAAAACCCTTGGCCAAGAATATCATATTTTTTATTAAGATTCTTAATTCCTAAACCTAACATTGAAAGTCCGGCGATTATCGATAACGCGATTCGTCCGGTTGGCCCCAAAAGCCCTTTATCTATTGACCATTTCAGAAAATAGCCAATACAAATAACTATGGCAATAACGCCTAATCGCATCAGCCAGGTGCTAGCAATCGCGTATTCTATGGAAACATTTTTTTGGCGGCGATCTTCCCCCACTAGTATCCAGTTCCAAATCTTTTTTAAAATATCACTAATTCCTTCTTCCAGCTTTGACTTTTGGCGGTCAACTTTTAAAGCAGGTGCTTTTAGCGGCATTGAATTAAAAATATCACGCTCTGGGGGCAATTCTTGTTTTTTAACTGGCTCAGCAGCTATTTTGCTTGCATATGTTTTTGCGCAAACTGCTTGCTTGTGACTATCAGACATGGTGGTTAGAGGAGAAGAATCCTTTGATTTTTCCGAAGTGATTTGATTACTAATTTCTTCCAGTTTAAGACGGATCAAATCAAGCGATCGCTGCATATCTTTGCTTAAATCATTCTTTGTTTGCGCTAAAGAATCACGCATTTTATTCCATAAAACAATGCTTATAATTGTAAAAACTATAAGATTAAACATGCTTTCTCCTTTTTTAGACAGCTGCTGTTAAATCAATTAACATTCCGCTCTGTTTGAACCCACCCACAATCCTCTGACCATCACTGGTTTTTAATTTTATCTTTTCTTGACTCATAAATTATCCCGGTTTTTCTGACAATTCCCGCGCGATTGTTTTTATACCTTTTAAATCCAGTTTCCCTGTACCCAGAACCGGAATTTTCTCAACCCGGTAAAAACTATTTTTCTTAGGTGTCCATAAATTTGGTAACCCGGCTTCGGTCAAAGACCGTAAAACATGATCAACATTTATATCTATTGTATGCAATACTGTCAATCTTTCCCCTTTTTTATCATCTCCGACAGAAGTAACCACGCAGACCTGATCAACTGTGCCGATAATTTCCAATATGCTCTCTTCTATTTTTATATGCGGCACCATTTCTCCGCCAATCTTGCTAAACCGGGTTAAACGATCAGTTATTTTAATAAATCCATCGGAATCAATCATCGCGATGTCACCGGTTATATACCAGCCGTCTTTAATAACCTGCTCAGTTTTTTGCGGATTATTCAGATACCCTTTCATAACATTCGGCCCTTTGATTAGCAATAAACCTTCACAGTCATAAGGTAATATTTCAAATGTATCCGGATCAACTACCTTAGCCGCAATCCCAGGCAAAGGATGGCCAACTGTTCCGGATTTATTACCAATTTGCACAATCCGCTTATCTCGAGAAACATAATCCGGATAGCCAATTGAGACAATCGGAGAAAGCTCAGTAGCTCCATAACCTTCCAGAGGAATAATCCCGAATTTTTCCTTAAAAGCATCAGCAAGCTGCTGCTTAAGCTTTTCCGCGCCGGCAACGGCAAAACGCAAAGTTTTAAATTGCTGTTTGCCGCACTTTCGTAAATAAGCTGATAAAAAAGTCGGTGTGCCCATGATAATTGTCGCTTTATATTTTTCCGTCAAGCTCCCGATTATTCCCGCGTCCATGGGGTTAGAATGATACACAACTCCAATCCCCGCTCCCACAGGAAAACACAATGTCGCGGTAAAACCAAATGAATGAAAAAAAGGCAAAGCCCCGATAACCACATCATTTGGCTGAACATTAAACACCTGATAAAATCCTTCGATATTAGAAAAAATATTACCATGCGAAAGAATTATTCCCTTGGGCTCTCCGGTTGAGCCGCTGGAAAAAATAACAGTAGCCGGATCATCAACATTTTGCTTATCTCCATCCACACAGAAAAATCTGATTAAAAACCCCGGCATAAGACTCAAGCATAATGCTCTTAGCTTATCGAAAAATCCGCTGCTTTGTTTTATATCTTCTAAAAATATCATTTGCTTTGTTTCCGGGATATTGATTTTTTCCAAAAATTTTCGGGAAGTAATAATACTCTCCATCCGGCATTGCTTTAGACATGAGTCAAATGATTCTGATGATAAGGTAAAATTCAAATTAACCGGAACCTTGCCGGCAAACAGAACAGCTCCATTAACAATTGAGCCCATGCATGAAGCCGGAAGAAGAACACCGATCATTTCATTGGTTTCCATTGGCCGGCGTTTTTTAGGAAAAAGTTTATGTTTAAGCAGCAAAACCGCTGCCAGGGTTTTTAAATAAGTTAATTTTAAGCCCGTCGAATCAGCCATGCAGAATTTAAATGGCTGCTTTTTAACAATATCAATAAATGAAATATGCAATTTTTTCCGATATACGCCTCTTAATTTACAAGCAGCCGCGCCTAGCTCTTGTACCGCGATTCGCACCTGATAGTCCCTAGATTCTGCCGGCATTGCCAAGCCAAAAACAACTGTCAAAGGATATGGTGTTCTTCTCGGCAGTTTCCAAAAATATCTTCCATCATGAAAACTAAAAATACTGCCCCAAATATTATCAAGATACATCGGAATAATCGGAGCGCTCAGCCCCTGCATAATCTTTTCAAATCCGCGGTTAAACGGCTGCAGATTTCCGGTACGGGTAAGCCCTCCTTCCGGAAAGATACAAACTATTTCCCCTTTTTCAATCGCAGTCCGTGCTTGCTGCAAAGAACGCACAATTGCCTTAGGACCATCTTGATAATCTATGGGAATAACCCGCATGATCTTACAGAACTGATGTAAAAAAGGAAGATTGTAAATTTTCCGATACATAATAAATCTTACCGGACGTTTTAAGGCTGCCAAAGCAATCATCGCGTCAATATAAGAAACATGATTACAAATTAAAAGCGCGCCGCCTTGTTCCGGGACATTTTCAATTCCCTCAATGTTTAGACAATACAAGGTATGGGTAACTATCCAATTGACTAAGCGTACAAAAGCAGACGGCAATGTTTTTAATATATATATCGTTGCCATAACCGACAACGCGCCTAACGTTAAAAAAGTTTGTCCAGGCGTTGCCGCGAATTTCACGCCTACCAGCCAAATAAACAAAGACCCGGACAATGTCGCAAAAGCCGTAATAATATTCATTGCTCCAAGAAATTCTCCGCGCTCTTCTTTCGGACAATTAGTTTGAAAATAGGCATTTAAAGGAACCGTGTAAAATCCGGCGGAAACTCCCAGCAAAAACAAGACGATTGATACCTGGAAATAAGTTAAACCGGAGATACCTAAGATCGAACAAAATATTGTCAGCCCAATGGCGCCTAAGGGCACAAGCCCAAATTCAATCTGGCCTTCGGAAAGTCTACCGGCTAAAATACTGCCTATGCCTATGCCCAAAGCAACTATTGCCAGTAATATCCCGGTATTCGAATCTCCCGCGGATAATACCTGCTTGGCGTAAAGCAAGATATTCATTTGAAAAACAGCGCCTAAAAACCAAAAATAACTTATCGCGCATAGCGCTAAAAACAATGGTTTGTTCTGGTGAATTATTTTTATTATCTCCAGGCTGCGTTTAAATCCATTAAGCTTAAATCGCGCGTTTGGTCTGGCCGCCGCCCCTTTATCCATCCGAAGGGAAAAGCCTAATCCGATTATGGAAAGACCAATTAAGATAATTGAAACCATCCAGATATTCGGATCAAAAACTTCTTTAATTTTCCCGCCAAAAGCACTGCCTAAAATTATCGCGGTAAACGTAAACATCTGCAGATACCCATTTCCCCGCGAAATCTGGGATTCACTGAGAATCTCTGGTAATATCCCATATTTCGCGGGGCTAAAAAAAGCACTCTGCGCGGCCATAAGAAAAAGGATCACGCAAAGAAAAATTAAATTCTTAGTCATCAATCCCCATAAACCCAAGGTCATTATTAATAATTCCCCTATTTTCATTATCACAATAACATTACGTTTACGGTAGCGATCAGCTAAGTATCCGGCAAGCGGAGAAAACACAATAAACGGAATCACAAACAAAGCCCCAATAATGCTCACAAAAGCCGCGGACTGGCTAGTCGCGCTAATTAACTGTATGCCGAGCAAGGAAATGATTATTTTAAAAGCATTATCATTAAACGCGCCTAAAAACTGCGCGCCTAAAAGCGACTTAAAAGAAGCGTTCAGCTTTCTGTTTTTCATTTTAAACTCCTTCTATTGATTTAAAGCTTTTCCGGATTTTTACCAATAAATGGTTTAAGTCGCGGCTTTCAGCCAAAGAAACGCGCCGCATATTTTGTTCAACAATCTTTATATATTGCGGTTCGACCTCATCCAGCTTCATTATCCCCTGAGATGTTAACTCAATCTGATGGACTCTTCGATCTTTGGCAACCGCTAGTCTGCGCACATATCCTTTTTTTTGCAGTTTATCGATTAAACTAGTAATATTAGCGCGGCTTGAAACCATCCGCTCACTAATTTCCACTTGAGTAAGCCTGCGCTTTTCCAGTTTAATAATAACCATCACATTATACTGAGCCTCAGTAATATCAAAGTCACTAAAAAAACTTCTCGAAATTTTATCCAGAAAATTAGCAGTATAAACTATATTTAATACTGCTTCATGACGCGCCGAATCAATTTTTTGTTTTATTTCTTTATCCAGAGACATGCTTCCACCTTTGTTCGCAATTGAACTGTTAATCTATTTACAGTATAGCACATGACAATATTCTTGTCAAGTCCTAAAGGGGAATATGAATGGCTGCTTAAACAGCAGGAAAAGCTTTTTTGTTTATTTCGCGACTTGATTAACTAAAAACATCTTTTGATTTATTGGGAGACTCTAAACCAGATTGCGCTTTCTGGCAAGCGAAGTTCTTTGGCTTTAAGCCAAGAGTAAAAGTAAACATTGCGCCCTTTTCCTGATGATTCGACGCGGCAATCCGGCCTCCTAATTTTTCCACAGCCAGCTTACAAAATGTCAACCCTAACCCAAAACCGCGGCGCATCCCCGATCCCCTGAGGATCCTAGAGCAAAAACAAATAAATATTAAAAATACAATGATCCTTCTGCTTGATCATCGCTGGTACCAGGTTAGGATTGTGGATAAATTGTGGATAAATAGCTTATTTTTATCCGGAAAAAAGCTATCTTTGCGCAATTCTATCGTCTAAAAATAGTTTAAGCTGCTTTGCGCCAGTTCTGGGGATTGTATTAAGAATTTTGTTTCAATATTGCGCTCCAATGCGCTTTGCGTCCAATTTGTACTGCCGACAATCACAATTTTTTGGTCAATAACCACTGCTTTGGCATGGAGATAAACAGTTAAATTATCATAATATGCCTTTACCCCTGCAAAAGCTATTATAAATAGTTTATTATTTTTTAATCAATTTTCCGCATTTCGGACATTGCGCCTGATCATCTAAAAATACACTGCAAGGCACTTCGGCTGAGCAATACGGACAGCTGATAATCTCTCCGCCCATGAGTACATCATACTCTAAAAATTCATCAAAAAGGTCATCGTCCATTCAACACCTGCTTTCATGGTTTTAACTCATTTTTCGCATTGTTGATTGAGAATCTTGATCCTTAATTAATTATACCTGTCTCATCTGGATTGCGCAACTGCGGAAGCTTATATCAAAATATACATAAAGAATAATTATCGCGGGGAAGTAAATATCTTAAACCTATTTTGACAAACAAACTTTAGGGTTTATTTTTTTCTACTAAGTCAACAATTATAGTACATTCATTATTTTTAAAAGAAAGCATGCCGTTTACAACCTGGATTGTTTTTTCCATACCATGCGCGTCTTTGTAAACTATATCTGAATTTTCTTTTAAGACACTCAGCATCGGTTCATGCCGCGTCTCAAAACCTAAAGACCCGTCTACCGTGGTAATCCCGCAATAAACCGCCCGGCCATTATATAAAATCGCGTTGTAAGCACTAATCATCAAATTAAATGTGTTCATTTTATTTTATTTGCTTTTTCCCTGGCTTCTTCAACTGTTCCAACCATATAAAATGCCTGTTCCGGCAAATCATCATGCTTACCTTCAAGAATCTCCTCAAAAGAACGGATCGTATCTTCCAGCGAAACAAAAACCCCTTTCATTCCGGTAAAATGCTCGGCTACGGAAAAAGGCTGGGATAAGAATTTTTGAATTTTCCGCGCCCGCTCTACAGTGCTTCTGTCTTCATCCGATAATTCATCCATACCCATGATCGCGATAATATCCTGCAGATTTTTATACACCTGAAGCGTTTCCTGCACTTTGCGGGCAATGGTATAATGCCGCGTTCCCACAATATCCGCGGAAAGAATCCGCGATGATGAAGCCAGCGGATCAACTGCCGGATATATGCCGATTTCCACAATTGCCCGGCTTAGATTAGTTGTCGCGTCCAAATGGGTAAAGGTTGTTGCCGGAGCCGGATCAGTATAGTCATCCGCGGGAATATATACAGCCTGAACCGAAGTAATTGAGCCCTGCTTAGTTGATGTAATCCGCTCCTCCAATTCTCCTAATTCAGTAGCCAGCGTCGGCTGATAGCCTACGGCCGAAGGGATTCTGCCCAGCAAGGCGGAAACTTCCGCGCCGGCTTGAACAAAACGGAAAATATTATCCACAAACAGTAATACATCTTGTTGTTTTTCTTCACGAAAATATTCCGCGACACTTAATGCTGATAAAGCAACACGCGCTCTGGCTCCTGGCGGTTCATTCATCTGGCCAAAAATAAGCGCTGTACGGTCAATAACCCCGGATTCTTTCATTTCTCCAAAAAGCTGAGTACCTTCACGGGTTCTTTCCCCAACCCCGCAAAATACAGAACAACCGCCATGATGCTTAGCGATATTATTGATCAATTCCATAATCAAAACCGTCTTGCCTACACCTGCTCCGCCAAAAAGGCCGATTTTACCGCCTTTCATATATGGCGCTAAAAGATCAATAACTTTTATCCCGGTAATCAGGATTTCATTAGATGTGCTTAATTCGCTGAATTTCGGTGCTGAACGATGAATTGGATATTTTTTTTCTGTTTCAATCGGACCCTGCTCATCAACCGGATTGCCAATTACATTCATAATTCGGCCTAAGGTTTTGTCTCCTACCGGAACCATAATCGGTGATCCGGAATCAATCACTTCAACTCCGCGGTAAAGCCCATCAGTCGAATCCATGGCAATCGCTCTGACTGTATTGTCGCCAATATGCTGGGAAACTTCGAGCACGAGATTATTTTCTTTGTCATCAATCGAAGGGTTTGTTACGGTCAGGGCGGAAAACAGCGGCGGCAATTCATTTGCCTCAAACCGAACATCAATAATCGGACCAAGCACTTGTGTAATTACTCCAACTCTTTGTTTTTTTTCCATAATTGTCTATCCTTTTAAAGCTTCTTTTCCTGAAATAATTTCAATTAAATCATTTGTGATCGTCGCCTGACGAGCGCGGTTCTGCAATGTCAGATAATGATTGATTAAATCTTCCGAGTTTTTAGTCGCGTTTTCCATGGCTGTCATTCTTGCCGACTGTTCGCTTAAATAAGAGTTTACCAATGCCGCGGTTAATTTATAATACAGATATTGTTCTTGAACCAAAGCAATAAATTTCTTTGGTTCAGGTTCTATTATAGGTTCATAGTCTGCTTCATTGGTTTTATCTCCTGCCGGCATGCTTAAAGGCATTAGCCGGGAAATAAGCGTATCCTGCTGAAGAGTTGATATAAAATAATTGGCAATAAGCTGAACTTCCTGAATTTCATTATTTAAAAACCGCTGGGAAATTTTTATTGATAAGTCCAAAACCGCCGCGGGGTTAAAAACCCGCTTATTAATTTCCGTTTGATAATAAATATCATACGCTCTGCGTTTGCAAAAATTAGCCCCCCGCAGCCCGATACAGATAACATCAACCGCGATATTGTTTTTTTTCTGGCCCTTGATAAACAAATCCAGGGTTTTATAGACAGAACTATTATGCGAACCGCATAATCCTTTATCCGCGGTAAAAATAATTACCAGCGATTTCTTAATATCGGGATACCCGGCAATTAATGGTGAGTCCGAATATTTTAATGCTTGATGAATATCCCCTGCGATACCGGCAACTGATTTTTCAAAAAAAGCTAATGAAGTCTGCGTTCGCACAAGTTTACGCAGTTTGACTGAGGCAATCATATTCATCGCCCGCATCACTTTCTGCATATTTTTCAGTGTTACTATCCGGCTGTGTAAATCTTTTAGATTAGCCATTTTCCTCTGACTCGTCCTTATTTTTTAGCATACTCAGTAAATTCAGCCGCAATTGTTTTAAATTACGCGTATTGAGCCACGTATCTTCAAAGTCCGGCCGCTGCACAATTCCGGCTAAAGCAGCCAGAACAACTAAGTGAAAATGACGTTCATCCATTGAACCGATAAGAAAAAACATGGCATGCACTTTTGGCATAGTCTCAGAAAAGGAAATGCCTTTTCGCGAGCGAACAATGACCAGCTCAAATCTTTCTGTTCCTTCCACAATAATATGCGGTAAAGCAAAGAATGGAGAAAGCGCGGTTGAGCTTGACTTCTCGCGCTCAATCAGCTTATCGTATATCCCCTGGCTGTTGATATCTTTGAATTTCCTGGACATTATTTCCGATGCTTTTTTGAAAACAGCCGGCATTTGATTTGATTTTTCCCAATCAATTATTTCACATGATTCAACCAGACTTTGAACTCTTTCCTCTTCAGCAAGCTCCTTGCTATTAATGATTTCTTCCAGTTCTTCCTCTAAAGAAGCAGCTCCCAGATCATAGGACGCGATATGTTCAACCAGTTTCAGCATTTCCCGATTAATCCGCGATGTCCGATGAGTCAAGGCCATTGCTAGGTTTATCCCGTAACCAGCATCAACATTACTTTCCGCTATATCCGGATTAAATTGCTTTTCAAATGTTTCAAAAATATTAATTGTCTCTGCTTCTAATTTATCATCAAAGCTCGCGGTTTTACCCAGTTTTTCCATAAAGCCGGCTGCTTGTGTATCCAGAAAAGCAAACAACTCTTTCTGGTAATGCAAAAGCTTGTCTGTGGGATATTTATCCAGCCTGCCGGAAACACCGGCTTTTAGAATCATCACCTGTTTATAGATATTAATCGGCGCGTACTGCGGCTGTTTGAGAATTTCGATCAAACGCTTACCTCTTTCCAGCTGTTTTTTTGTCGCTGAATCAAGGTCTGAAGAAAACTGCATAAACGCGGCTAATTCGCGAAACTGCGCTAGATAAATCCGCAAAGGACCAACGGTTTGTTTAACAATTTTAATTTGGGCGTCACCGCCGACGCGGGAAACCGAAATACCGACATTAATTGCCGGACGCAATCCGGAATTAAACAGATTGGATTCAAGAAATATCTGTCCATCAGTAATTGAAATAACATTTGTCGGAATATAAGCGGAAACATCCCCTTCCTGGGTTTCCACAATCGGAAGCGCGGTCAGAGAACCGCCGCCTTTGGCAGCACTCATTTTTGCCGCTCTTTCCAGAAGCCGGGAATGGAGATAAAAAATATCGCCGGGATAAGCTTCCCGTCCCGGAGAACGACGCATCAGCAGGGATAATTCCCGATAAGCCTGAGCATGTTTGGTCAAATCGTCAAAAATAATCAAAGCATGCTTGCCTTGATCCCGAAAATACTCGGCCATTGCCGTAGCGGCATAGGGCGCCAGATACTGCAAAGACGCCGGATCCGAGGCCGTGGCGCTAATCACGGTTGTACATTCCATGACCCTGTGTTTTCTTAATGTTTCCACCAGCTGAACAACTGACGAACGTTTTTGGCCGATTGCCACATAGAAACAATATACTTTATCTTTGCCTTGGGAATTTTTCTGATTAATAATTGTGTCAATCGCGATTGTGGTCTTGCCTGTCTTGCGGTCACCGATAATAAGTTCCCGCTGTCCGCGGCCAACCGGAATCATCGCGTCAATTGCTTTTATTCCTGTATGCAGCGGCTCAAAAACATTCTGGCGATCAATGATTCCCGGACCTTTTGCTTCCACCCGCCGATATTCCTGAGCATTGATCGGCCCTTTGCCGTCAATCGGATTGCCCAGAGAATCAACAACCCGGCCTAAAAGACTTTCCCCCACAGGCACTTCCGCTACCCGTTTCGTGCGTCTAACCAAGCAGCCTTCTTTGACTAATTCATAATCCGAAAATAAAATAATCCCCACGGTTTCTGCTTCAAGGTTCATGACCATGCCCTGAACTTGCTTATCCGCCGGAGTTTCAATCTCCACTAATTCGCCGGACATTATATTGTTCAGGCCCCAAACCCGCGCAATTCCGTCACCAGACTGAATAACCCGTCCAACTTCTGTTTCTATTGTGGAAGAAGCGCCAAAATCCGCGATCTTCTGTCTAAGAATTTCTAAAATCTCTTGTGGTTTTATCTCGTCACGCATAAAAACCTTCCTTATCAAACGGCCTTAAGTAAAGTCCGCATTATTTTTAACCTTCCGATCGCGGACAAATCGATCAAGCGGTTGTCCCATAAAATTCTGATCCCACCGAGAAGTTTTGGAACAATAATATTATTAAGTTTAATTTTCTTTCCCAAACGTTTGGCCATTTTTGTTTCAATGGTTTTCTGAACAGTTTTTTCAATTTCCCCGGCACTTTCGAGCATAACTTCCACTATCCCGGATTCCGCGTTGATTATGATGTTTAAAGCCTCGAACAAATAAGGCAATGCTGCTAATCTGCCATTACGCACCGCGGTTTTTAACATCTCTCCAGTAGTCTGACTTAGATAAGGAATAAAGGCTGTATTTATAAACAACATTTCCAAAACTTGATTAGCACGCGCTTTCAGACAATATTCCCTGATGGGAGCAGCAGTCATAATTTCATTAAGCTTTGTCAGATCCGTGACAATCACTTCAGTCATTTTTTTCTCTGCCGCTGCCTGATAAAGCGCGGTAGCATATCTTATAGCAACGGTTCTTCCGCTCATAATATTTCTACCAGTTCTTTAACCCAATCACGGTCATCTTTGGAAACAAATGATTTGCCAATAACTTTTTCCGACGCGTCACAAACAAAATCAGCAATCTCCGATTTAATCGATTGGATTACCGCGACTCTTTCCTCTGCGATTTTAATCTTTGTCTGAGCCAGAATATCCTGAGCTTCTTCTTCCGCTTTTTCCAGCAGCTCTTTTCTGATATTTTCCGCCTGGTTGCGGGTTTGGCGTAAAATCTCACTGGCCTGCGCCTTGGATGCTTTGATTGCCTCTGCCTGCTCCTGTTCTATGGCGGAAAGCCGTTTTTCAATCTGAACAGCATTGTTAATCGCCTGAGCAATGGTTTTTTCCCTGATTTTTATATTACTTAAAAGCGCGGGAAAAGCGAACTTCCCCAGAATCGTTAAAGTAATGCCAAAAACAATCCATGTCCAAATAGCCAGCCCTGGATCAATCTTAAATAAGTCCATAATCCTCTCTCCTTAAAGGTCAGCAAATAAACAGCAGTTCTTGCTGAAAAAGATTTTCTTCGCAACATATGCTGAGTTAAGCATACACAATAAACTCTTATTTCTTAAAAATAATCAGCAGCGCGATAATCGCGCCGAAAAAAGCCAAGCCTTCAATCAAAGCGGCCATAAGAATCATATTGGTTCGAATATCTTTTTTTTCCGCTGGTTGGCGAGCTATGGCTTCCATTGCTTTTGCTCCGATCATTCCGATCCCAATTGCCCCGCCGAAAATACCGATTCCAGCCCCAATAACAGCGATTGCTTGTGATAATGCGGTTAAGTCCATTACAAACCTCCTTAAGTTATTAACTATTCATGAACACTGCTTGCCATTGTAATAAATATACAACTAAGCAGTGTAAAAACAAATGCTTGAATCAAACTAACAAGAACTTCCAATAAATACGTAAATATCGTAAACGGTACAGCAAATATTCCGGCAAACGGACTTAAAATAAAAATCAGCATCAAAAATGAGAAGATCGCCAAATGCCCGGCAAACATATTGGCAAAAAGCCGCAGACTTAATACTGCTGTTTTAAGAAACATTCCGGTAAATTCAAGAAACGCCACAAAAATCCCGATGGGTAAAACCGTACCTTGGGGATATAAATTTACAAAAAATTTGCGAATACCCAGATTTTTTATCCCCACAGCAAAAACCAGAATCAAAATCATTGCGGCCAAGGCTGAGGTTACATTAATATTTCCGGTTGCGGTCTTAAAACAAGGAATCAATCCCAGAAGATTAATTGTCAATAAAAAGAAAAATAATGTACAGAAAAACGGCAGCCATTTCGCGCCTTTGTCTTCACCCATAATCGGAAAAACAATATCATCCTGGACAAAAGTAATCATGTTTTCCAGAACAACCAGCAATCCCCGGGGTTTTAAAGATATGTTTCGCTTCCCATAAAAAAATAAGGCGAGAATCAGCCCTGCGGAGATTAACAGCATAAAAAAATGTACGCTTATTCCCAGCGGAAGCTGTACCGCGGGAAGAAAAGGGAAAATATCCAGAGTTTTACCATTGGCAATTTCCTGAAACAGTACCTCAGAAACATTTCCCTCTTGAGCAAATACCGCGGCCGGAGAAAAAAGCAAATAAATTAATAAAAAATAGAAAACATACTTATTTTTCATGTTTTACCTACTCTATCTAAACTAATAATTTTTTTTATTAAAAATAAATTTAACTGATTTTAAAATCAGAATTATCACGGTCACAATACTATTAAATTTTTCAATCCGCGATAAGCGCGCAACTCGAACTTTAATGCCCGGAAATAATCTGCCGATTAAAAGTAAAATTCCCTTTAGAAAATAACTTCTATCTAAAGAGAACTTTTGGCTTTAAAAGTTGGTTGTGACTTCATTGTCACTTTACATAAAATACGATACTCCTAAAACTATATGATGTCAAAAGAAATTTTTAGGCTGAAATAAAGGCTGAAAAAAGCGCTGTACAGAATCAGGCGGATATTTAGTCAGGAAGAAGACAATCAGACTCAGAAACAATAAAGCGATTAAAGCCGCATATTCTTACGATATTGCCCAACCATTAATTAATCTCTTTTGGCTTTTCTTTGTCCGGAGAAAGATACTTAAATCGATACTGCGCCATTCCCAGTTTTGTATAAAATTTCTCTTCCTGAATATAGGATGGCGAAATATCAACAATTTTAGAAAAACCTTCCCAGATCCCAAACCAGCCCAAAGGCATGACCACAATACCCAGAATATTAAGCATCAAATCACTAAACCACTTATAATAAGCAGCCATTGTTAAAAAACTCAGAAAACAAATCCCGCAGATGATAAAGACAATACCCCGCAGGCGAATACGCGCCTTGACTTTCCGGCTGAGCAATGAGCGATGTAAAAAATGCCGCTTCAGCCTTTTAGCAACTGTTTGCTCTGTCTTTTTGTCGCGCAAAGTTTCTGGCGCGCAAATAGTCACAATAAAGTCGCCTTCATTTGTTTCCCGCGACCGCTGCCGAAGCTCAATCATGAAATCTTCGGACAAGGTGCGCTCGCTCAAAGACCGCGGATCAAAATCAGAAAATACATCATCCCAGGTATCGATGGCGATGTCTATTGCTTGAGTTTCCTTAATTGAATTCCTTAAATTCTTCATCTTTGCGCTGCCTCAAAAAGGTTTCTCTTGCGCTTTTGTTTCTAAACTTTTATTTTAACAGAAAATAAATAGCCTGTCTTGTTTTAATCCATGAATCAAAAATAATTAATTTAAAAAAACAGATTCCCTGCTTATCTTTCTATTTATCCGCTTTAATTAATTCTAATTCTTCCCAGCGCTTATATAGTTTGGGCAGCTCTTGTTTTATCTGCTCAACTCTTTGCTCCAGGAGTTTAACTTTCTCTGGCTGTTTTTTATATAAATCCGGTTGGGCCATGGTATTAAAAATCTGCTTTTGCTCTGCTTCCAATTGTTCAATCCGCGGCGGCAATTCTTTTAACTCTTTTTCTTGCTTAAAAGACAGTTTTTTGGGTTTAGCACTCTTATCCTGTTTAAGTTTTTCCTGCTTTATTACCGGCTTAGACACAGCAGCTTGCTGATTTTGTATTTTCTGCCGCTGATTCAGCCAATCATCATAACCTCCGGGATATTCATTGATCAGACCATTACCTTCCATCACAATCGTAGAAGTAGCAATATTATTTAAGAATACCCGGTCATGACTAACCAAAAACAATGTGCCGGAATATTTCACCAGCAGGTCTTCTAGTAATTCCAGAGTTTCAATATCCAAGTCATTGGTTGGTTCATCCATGATCAAAACATTTGATGGCTTGGTAAATAAACGCGCCAGCAATAATCGATTGCGCTCTCCGCCCGACAAAACCCGCACCGGAGTCTGCGCTCTTTGCGGGGAAAACAGAAACTCCTGTAAGTAGCTAAAAACATGTTTGGGTTTGCCATTAACCGTAATCATGTCCGCGTCACCGCTGATATTTTCTTTTACACTTTTGTCTTCATCTAAAGATTCTCTGAGCTGATCATAATATAATAAATCGATTTTTGTGCCGATTTTCACTTCACCTTGCTGCGGCGCTAATTGTCCGACCAAAATGCGTAATAATGTGGTCTTGCCTGAACCATTCGGCCCAATTACTCCGATTTTATCACCCCGCATAATCCGGGTGGAAAAATCCTTGACCAAACATTTATCGTCATAGGCAAAGCCTAGGTTATTTGCTTTAATCACCAGATTTCCTGACCGCTCTGATTCTTCAGCGCGCATTTTAACCTGGCCAATTGCCTGGCGCTGCGCCTGCTTTTCTTTGCGCATGGCTTCCAAAGCTTTGACTCTGCCTTCATCTCTGGTCCGGCGGGCTTTAACCCCCTGACGCACCCAAACTTCTTCTTTAGCCAGTTTTTTCTCAAAATTAACCTGATGAAGCGCTTCAATTTCCAAAGCCTGAGCCTTGCGTTCTAAAAAAGTATTATATCCGCAGGTCCAGCTGAATATCCGGCCCTGATCAAGTTCCACAATCCGGGTAGCCAGATTGTTCATAAACGCCCGATCATGGGTAACAAAAAACAAAGTACCTTTATAGGCTTTTAAAAATTCTTCCAACCAGTTGATTGATTCAATATCCAAGTGATTGGTTGGTTCATCAAGCATTAAAATCTCAGGATTGCAAACAAGCGCTCTGGCTAATAAAACTTTGCGCTTTTGACCGCCGGATAATTGTTCAAAATTACTATCCGGATCAATCTTAACCTGATTAATCGAGTATTCAACCTGATTATTAATTTCCCAGCCATTGGCATGATCCATTTGATGCTGCAGATCATCTAATTTGCGTAATAATTTATCTGACTGCTGAGTGTGCAGCAAGTGACTGACATGATGGTATTCCTTTACCATTTGAGCGCGCTCACCCAAACCAGCCAGCACAATATCAAATACACAGCCAGTAACATCGCTGGGGATTTCCTGTGGAAGATGGGTTAACTTAACGCCTTTCTGATAAGCAATCTCTCCTGAATCCACGGGTATCTGTCCAGCCATAACCTTCATCAAAGTGGTTTTGCCCACACCGTTTCTGCCAAGCAAAGCCACCCGCTCTCCGGGTTCAAGCTGCATACTTAACTGCTCAAACAACAGCGGCCCGCCAAAAGCCAATGAAATATCTTTTAAACTGATTAACGCGATAGTCGTCAAGCCTCCAAATTAAACCTTTTATTTATAATAACATTGTTCAACATATTAACACTAACTAAGGGTTTTGCAACATCTATTATATCCTCTATTATATCTCCTGAAGATTTATAGCAAAGCAGAAAAAAGCCTCATGAGAGAACTTCTGAGACGGACTATAATTGAGATTTGATTAAAATCCGCTAAAGTAACTTCCTTTGAATCCTCCAAATCCTTGGCGATTTGCTGATCTATCTCATTAGTCAATTTTTCGTCATAAAACACAGCGTTCACTTCGTAGTTTAATCTAAGGCTTCTAATATCAAAGTTCGCTGTTCCCATAGAACACATCCGGCCATCACATGATAGAATCTTCGCGTGCATAAAGCCTTTTTGATATTGAAAAATCTGGACACCGGACTTTAGTAATTCTTCAAAATAAGAGAACGCGGCCCAATAAGGCATTGGATTATCATGAATACCCGCCATCAACACCGTCACTTTTATGCCTCTCATTGCCGCTGTTTTTAGAGCCACCAACAAACTTGATTCCGGGATAAAATAGGGTGAAACAATAGTAATCTTCTTTTCAGCCATGGTAATAAAAGAAAAATATAACTGCATAATGGCTGGCCAGGGAGAATCATACCCGGATGTTGGGAATTGTATGGGGAGATCTCCAGTTAATTCCAATTTGTCGGGCAGGGTCGGAAAATACTTTTTTTCAAAAATATCTTCCTTGGGCACAGTATTGTACCAATCAATCGCGAAAATCGCTTGCAGAATATTGACAGAATCTCCTTTAAATCGCATATGCGTATCCCGCCAGGATTTATATTTCTTCCCACCATCAATATATTCCTGGCCAATATTCATGCCTCCCATATACGCGGTTTTACCATCGATAACAGCAATTTTACGATGGTTCCGATAATTAAAGGTATGAGTTTTAAAAGCGGATAAGTAATTAAAAAATGGATAAATAAGAATACCCTCTTTCCGTAATGAGCGGATATAGCCGCGCCCTAAAGTAAAAAAGCAGCCGGAATAATCGTAAAGAATTTTTACTTCTACCCCTTCTTTAACTTTTTCAATCAGCAATTTTTTTAATTTTTTTCCCAGGGCATCGTTGGAATACCAAATGAAATACTGAAGATGAATGAAATTCTTTGCTTCTTTAATATCCTTCAACAGGTCTTCAAATTTTTCTTTTCCTTGATGATAAACTTTTACACTATTGTCCACTGTTAACAACGATTTAGAATTACGATACAAAAGCGTCATTAAATCGTTGTGCTGCAGTTTCGATCGACTGCTCATCAGCTTGATCAGTTTTTCTTGCGCTTCATTGATCGGTTTAAATAACGTAATCAGATTTTTCGCGATATATTGCGGAAGTTTTCTTTTGTGATCATAACTTTTTTTCCAATTACGGCCCGCAAACAAATAAAGCGCGAATCCTGCTATCGGCAAAAGGATAAATATAAATATCCAGGCAAAAGTCTCGGACGGATCTCTGTTATCCAGCAAAAGAACAATGACCGTAAAAACAATATAAATCTGAAAAGCAATAACAATCAATGGAAATATCCCGATCATTGGCCTCCTTGATAAAGAGAAAAATCGGCAATAACCGGCAGATGATCGGAGGCGATTCTTGTTAAAGGAGTGTTTGGAACATTTACCGATTCAACGCGAAGGTTGCCATTATAGAATATATGGTCTACCTCAAAAAGCGGCAAAGGACTAAATAATGTTTTTCTGGAACTTTTATGAGCCATGGAAGATTTCACTTCACCAAATGATGCCTTAAGTAATTGATATCCTCGGGAACGCGGGCCCTCATTAAAATCACCGCAGAAAATAGTTGGGACTTTATGCGAATCCATATTTAACCATTCCTGACCCAAAATACTTTTGACTTGCTCAAACCTCTCTTTAGCCCGCAAACTAAGATGAGTATTAACGAAATACACCTCTTCTATTCCGCCAATTATTACTGAAGTCCATATGGCATGGCGGGGTTCAGAGAAATATTTTAACAACGGAATATAACTTTTCCCGGGAAAAGACTTTTTCGAATAACTCGGTAAGTCCTCAGATTTTTTGATTTTAAAAGGATAGCGGCTTAGGATAGCAATCCCATAATGCTCTCCTTCGACAGCGATCGTCGGCTGAAAATGGCAATGCATCCGAAGGTACTGCGCGATTAAAAAAGGTTGATTCATCCGCTTACTCCACCGTCGATTAACATCTAATTCCTGCAACGCGACCAAATCAGGATTAAACTGTTCAATAACCCGGGCGATCCGTTCGGGAAGCACCCTTCCATCTAATCCCCGGCAGCTATGAACATTATAAGTCATCACTTTTATTTTCGCGATCGGATTAATTTTCATCTAGTTATGCTTTTCTCCTTCTTTTATATTATGCGCTCATAGATTATCCTTTTAATTTAAAAACCCAAAATTTAAATACAATAAATGTGAAAACAGCTGTCGTCGCCGTTGCTATTGATAAGGCTAAAAAGACTGCCTGTTTATCAATATATAAAATAGCTTCGTTGCTGCCGATATTAATGCCTAAAGCTAAAGAATTAGCGAAAACAAACCGGAATATTTCAGAAGTAGACTTTTCTTCCTGCTTAAACGTCCAATACTTATTCAACAAATAAGCAGCTATTCCTCCGCAAGTAAACGATATTCCCTTTGCTATCGCGCTAGGTAAAAATCTAATCAGTAAATAATATATGCTGACGTCCGTCGCGACAACAAGAATACCGGTAATTGAAAATCTAATAATTTCTTTTGATTGGCTCATAGCCCGTTACCTTACTTTCAAGAGTGAATAAGCGCCTTAAAGCCTTTTTTAACCATTTTCACTGCTTTCAAAGCTGTTGTTTTGGGTATTCCAGATACAGCAGCTACACTTGCTTTCGTTGTGTTAACCATAAGTTCTGCCTGAGCTTTTAAAAGACGCACATTCCTTTTCCACGCACTCTTGTCTAAGTCACACTGTTTACGTTGTCGTTTAATCGCGGAAGAATATAATTTAAGCGCTTTTTTCACGCAAATAGGTACTGAAAATTCTTGGGCCGTTTTCCTGGCATTTTTGTTTAAAGCCGCGCGTTCTTGAGGAGACTGCTTTGCTATCCAAGAAAGTGCTTCCGCGAATTTTTGGACATTATCATTTTTAAGAAGCCTTCCGTTCTTCTTATCTTCAATGACTTCTCTAACTCCTGGGGCATCAACGCCTACAACCGGGGTTCCCGATGCCATCGCTTCAACAAGCACTAAACCTTGGGTTTCACTGTGAGAAGAAAACGCGAAAACGTCCAAAGCATCATACGCGCTAATAAGCTGTTTTCCTTTTAGTACGCCCGTACAGATTAGCCGATCCCCCAACTTATTTTTCTCAAAACTTGACTTTATGCTTTCAAGTAAGGGGCCTCCTCCCACGACGACAAAATAGGCATTTTTATTTTTCTTAAGAAAAGCAGTAACCGCTTTTAATAAAAATGGGACATTTTTCTCCTGGGCCATTCGTCCAATGATTCCAACAACAAACGCGTCTTTAGGGATGTCAAAAAATTTACGGAATGTTACCCCATCTCCTTTCTTAAATTGGTCAATGTATATGCCTGTTGGCAAAACTTCAATCGGCGTTTTAACCCCTCTCTTTTTTAAAAGATTAGCTACACTCTCACTTGGAGCAATCACCTGATCACACAAATCGGCATATCCCTTGGCTAATCTCACCACGAACTTTTTCATCGCCGCTGAATTACCACCTGGCAAATAATGAGTGTTTTGTTCATATAAAGTATGATTAGTAAAAACAAGTGGAACATTAAACTTAGCAGCGGCTCGTAAGGCCGTATCCCCAATTAAAAAGGGATGATGGGTATGAATGATATCTGGCTTGAATCTTTTAAGCGCTTTGTGAAGATCAAGAGAAATCCCCATTTCAATCGAAAACTCACTATCACCAATGTTCTTAATCGCGGGCAGACGAAAAACGTCTTTTTCTTTTTTAGGGGTATTCTCAAATTCAGGCGCGACAATTAAAACTTTATGCCCACGCTTTCGATATTCCTCGGAAAAAACCTCAACTGATTTCTCCAGTCCACCAAGGATAGGCTTATAGGTGTTGGTCATCATCACAATACGCATCTTTAATCTCCTTTTTAGATTCTTTTTCTCTAATATTTTTTTGCAGCCAGTATATTCCCCCTAAAACAGACACAGCTAATACCATCTTCCACCAATGTTGCGGATTCAATAAAACACTTACTAATGAATCCCCGAAATAAACCAAAATAATCGATCCTGGGAGTATACCGATAATTGTCCCTAAAATATATTTCCAATATTTTATTTTTGTTAAACCTAATATAAGATTCTGAATGTCCCATGCAACATTTGGAATCATTCGAATAAGGATCACACTTGCTAAACTATTCTTTTCAATATACTTCTTAATTTCTTCGGCTTTTGTATTAACCATTTTTTCTACGGCATCACGAGCAAAATAACGAGCAGTGAAGAATTGCCAAGTCGCGCAAATAATAGAAGCCAAATAAATATAAATAAGCGCTTCCCATCCCCAAATTATTCCAGCAGCTAATGAAGCCATTGTTGATGGAAGCAAAATAAAAGGACGAATTTGATATATGAGTATGTATATAAACGGTGCCCACGCTCCATATGACTTAATGCCCTCCTTTATCTCAACAACGCTCATGTTAGAATAATTGATCCCCACCATTCGCAGGGCCGCAAAAAGGACAATTGCAAAAGCCATGAAAAAAACGACTTTAACCAAGAGTTTTCGCGTATCATCTTTATTCATTACAAATCTAATCCCTTATTTAAATAACTTTTGACACAGCATTTTGTTTATTCTTTTTTGGCTAAAGCGGCATATTTTCTGGCAGCTTTACTTCAATATGCGGGGTTATTAAACCATAAAGCTGCTTACTCTTTCGACTTTTGAGCCTCTTTTTTTGCATTTAAGATTGGTTCTAACTCATCCGCAATCTCTTTGCTTAATGAACCGCAGGCAATACTCAGCGTTTTGACTAAACCGGAATAGTTTTGCGGGATGATGGGATGCCGGAATTCTGATCTTTTAATCATAATCGTTTTTGAATCCTGCGTATCAATAACCGTCCATTGCGCGACAAGTAAAAGATCTTTATCCAGCTCGCTATCCAGCTGAATAATTT
>JAHITE010000109.1 GCA_018817585.1 Candidatus Omnitrophota bacterium | reverse complement strand
TATAGAAACACCCCCGCTCACACGGGGAAAACCTTAAAAAAGGAGCTGATGTAGTATCTACTATGGAAACACCCCCGCTCACACGGGGAAAACTTTTAACGAGATTAATTAATTGGGAAACTGTTAGAAACACCCCCGCTCACACGGGGAAAACACCAACATCCTGTATCAAATTTTTAAGCAAATACTATATTTTGTATATCTAAGAATCTCCATTTTTTTCCTGAACTAATTGTAAACCGCT
Organism: Candidatus Omnitrophota bacterium; assembly: GCA_018817585.1. Classification (GTDB taxonomy): domain Bacteria; phylum Omnitrophota; class Gorgyraeia; order B26-G9; family B26-G9; genus JAHITE01. The sequence goes on along the minus strand of JAHITE010000109.1, from coordinate 14,885 downwards.
TATTTCTACTAATGACCGCTTAGTATCACCAATACCACGAATCTTATAACCAGGGGTTTTTCTGATTTTTTGAAAGATAACGACACCTGAATCAACAGGACAATATTTATATAAGTATTCAACAACATCATCAGCTACAGAATCATTAACACCTGAAACAAATACATTAGGACGATATTCCACAAACCATAATTTCATTCTTCCTCGAACTGCTGGAGGAAGATTATTTGCAATTACTACCAACATCTTTACCTCCTTCCAACACATTTAAAATATCCTGTCCAACGTTTTTTAATAAATCAGTCTCAATTACTCTTTTGCGAAAATCAGAAGACACTCGAGCTTTATTATATTTTCCTGCTAATTCTAAAGTTAAAGAAAAAGCAAGGTCAATGCAAAGCCATTCTTTATATAAATCAGCTAGATCGTATACAAACGGTAACGGACTGCCGGAATGGATAAATCCGATATGAGGAGAATACCCAATACTATAAATAGCTGAAGATAATATTGCATATAAAGCAGTATTAGTCGATGTTAAAATCTGGTTAGTAATATCGCTGACTTCGAATTTTCCCGGTTGATAAGAACGCCCTTTCCATCCTACATTATATTCTCGCGCTTTCTCTTCATATAACTGACGAACACGGTACCCTTCCATACCCATCATTTCTTTTAAACTTTTTCCCGCTAACTCTGCTGAGGGAAAACGTCTTGCAAACATCCGTCGAGCGACTTCAACTGATTTTTTTGGGTCAGTAGCTAATTTTATTTGCCTCCGCATATTACGAGAATCCGCAGTTGGGCTCTGACCGACCGCATAAAATAATAATGAATCTTCGCCAACCCAGCATACAGAACAGTTAGAAGCAGCCATTACTTTAACTGCTTCGTGCGTAATACTTGTACCAGGTCCAAGCAAAACAGTGTTAATCGTTGCGATAGGAAGCCTAATTATATCGCCTCCGGAGTCTATCCATTTAACACTGCTATCATCTATTTCCAAACGCCCTCGTTCAAGATATAAAAAAGGATACTTATCTTTAACCTGTGGGAGGTTTTCTCTGGTTATTTTGACAAGTAGTCTAACAGCCTTTGCTTTTTCGGATGACTGATCACTCATGAAACACCACCGTTACTAACCTATCTCTATAACGCTTAATTACGCCAAATTGCACCGGAATATCATTTAAAACTATAGATTCGCCATCTTCATTTTCTCCATCAATTACCCGAAAATCTTCAATCAAATTATTTTTCTCTTTTGAAATAACATCAGCGTGCTCTAATGCTGTTATTTCATCATCAAAAATTCCTCGAAAAATAAAATCAGTAGGAACACAGTTTTTTCGTCCCAGATATACGTCATATACCGGATTTTTTAAAGCGTCAGCAAAGGATTTTGACAAATCCTCAGGCACTTCAACAGCAACAGCGAACTTTGCATCTTGAAGGTAATATCGATAAGTCAATTTTGTTCCCCCCCCAACAGCTTTACTACCATCACTTTTTTTTGGAATATGCATTGTGCTCCACTTATTTTTATCATCATATCCACTCCCAACCATATGGAAATCTCTCAAAAGCGGTTCGCGGTCAATTTTACTAAAAGTGTCTCCTGTTTTCTTTTGACGAGCATACGAAACTGCAGTTTGCTTTAAATCACTCAGCATCTTCAGCAAGTCACGCTGTTCACCACTTGCCCCAAGCGCGCAGAGCAGTATCCCTGTAACACCTGATTTTGTCGGGAAAGACAAAGTGTCACGCCTGCCAAATTTAGAATCAGCTCCCCATGATTGCAGGGGAGCTTCAAACCATAATAATAGGAATTTAGTTTTCATTTTTAATTTCCTTAAGCTATTGCTGTTTTTATACTAACAATAAGATCATCTATATTAAAATTTTCATCATCCCCAAAATCAAAACCTTTGATCTTCCCAAATAGCGAACCATCAAGTTTTTCTTTTTTATTTAAATATTCACACATTGCTTCTTTGCTTACTGCTAGGAATCCTCCATTTTGTGCTTTAACAGCTGTCTCAAATGGGACCTGAAGCCGTTGCCCCTTGCGAATATAAATGCGCGCGAAATCCCAGCGCGAATAGCCGGACTGTGTGGTTTGTCTTGCTGACGGCACAGCAAGATACAATGCTTTTAAAAAAGATTCAACTGCTTCCGGTATATTTGTACCAACCAGCGTTTGTGATAATTGCCCTAAATCCAAACTGACGTATCGGTAATATGTAGCGGAATTAAACTCAAGGCTTCCCATATGAGATGAACCTTGCTCTTTAGCACAATCATCTAATGCTGTAAAGAATTCTACTTCATTAGTTACTTTATGTGTTGATATCGCGTGAGAAAATGATGCGGCAGCTTCAACATTAAGTGTTGCCGCTTGAGCAACCATTCTGCCAAATAAAGCGATATCTAATGCATCAATTGCGCTGTTAGCCGTGCCGATAAGCTTTTCCAAATTTTTTATCCCAATAGCAATTTTAAAATTACTTTTTTTAAATTCCTCTGCAACTATCGAAACTTCTTTTGGGCTTAAAAACAAAAGCGTATCTGTCTTATCTGAACTTTGAATTTCATCAAAAACATCATCTCCATTTTCTTTAGTATCATCAGAAGTCTTTTTATTTTTCTTTACTTTTGAATCTGTTTTTTTAATAAATATTTTTTCTATCATATCTCCACAAGCTTTTGCCTGTTCATCTGTTGCTCCTTTTTCTTTACAGGCATTTGCAATAAGGTCACTAATATATTTTGTTCTGCTTCCACAAACAGTAGAAAATTTACGCATCGCCAGCCTAACACTTCGTTTCCAACATTGACTGGAAACCCGCGCGCGTGTTGTTCCTCCTACGACTGCTGTTTTAGGCGCGCCAACATCATCACGATTTAAACATGTAACGGGAAATGCTTGCAAAACATGAAATTCTATTTTCACATTACTATATTTGTTTTTTTGCTCAGACATAACAACCTCCTGTTTAATTGTTTTTTAAAGGAACTAATTGAAGTAACCCAAATCCAAAACCTTTTGCCCGTCCAATACCATCATTAAAACTTTTTACGAATAAATCCCGATCAACGACTTGAAGTTTACCAATAAACGTTGCTGTGTTATGAGTATGTTCATATTTAGCGCCATTTTTTTGTTTATCAAAACTTATGACACCCACACGACAAACTTGTAAACTTTCAGGATCAGCATTAAAACCATAACTAGCAGATCTACTTAAAAACCAGTTTCTTATGTTTTCCACTCCACGCACCGGAGTGGCAGATTTGCTAGTACCATTACGTGTAACAGGGTTCAAAGTGACCTCAAATCCATATTGATCATAATTTAAAAATTTTTTCGGTACTTCTTTGGATTCTATCTCTCCATACTCTGGCGATAATGGCGGTCGTTTTGAAAGAATCAATATCTGCCGAGATTGAACATTACCTCCTTTATCAGCGAATATAAAATCTCTTTGACTTTTAGATGTAATTTTGGGAAATAACGAATAAACGATTCGATGAACACTATAAACATCTTCAAGTTTTAACGCCTTACAATCATTTCTGTTTAACTTAAGAATCGATGCTATCATCCTGCCTCCTTCCATAAAAATTGCTTGCCCATTGTGTTTTTATTTTTTCTCCGTCACCAAAATACATAAGATCATTTACTAACTTTCCATAACAAACTGATTTCTCTTTCGAAGATATTAACCGTAACAAAGGACGTAATATTCTACAAACTTCGATAACAGAATCACAAGCAAGTAACCGTCGGAATTTAGCCTTTGCCTGATCAGATTGATTGCCGTCATCATAGCAGGTGGCAATTGCTTGCCCTATTCCCAGATAACCATCCCGTGCTGGTTTTGCGGTAGCAATTGCCGCCGCGATTGTAGCCAAAGGTCTGCGTTCCCAATCTTTATCCAAATCGCACCATTTTGCTAAATATTCCCATGATTGATACTCTGTCGCAGGATTATCTGCCCGAGTTAATGCCGCTCGAAAAGCATTATCTGCGTGTATTCGGCTAATCACAAATTCGACAAAGGCTTCACCCTTTTTTTTCTTTACTTCAGTCATATTGCGCCCTCCATAGTTTTAATTAAATATCTCGCTAATTTTGGTTTGTTTGCCGCCCATGCGTCTAACTGTCGAGCCGTGTCTTTAGGACAATATGTGTCGTAAGCTTTATTAACAAACCCGGCAAAAGTTTTTCGCAACTTTTTCAATTCTTCATCTGACTTTTTAGAAGCACAAGCATCTACCAAATTTTGAAATTTGCGTTCACATAATTGCCAAAATAAAGCTTCTGCATTTTCAGAAATTGCATTTGCTCTTTTATCCCTTTGATTACTATCTTTTACGTCGCTCTTGTTTGCTTTATAAACTGATGATTTTAAACTCCACACAAGCCTATCTAATTGTTCCATTTCTTGTTCTAAATTCACAAACCAAGGTATACCTAATACGGAAACCTGTAATTTAACTTCTGATTCGACAAAATCATCTGTTCCACTAACTTTTTGACCAAATGAATCACCTGAAACTGCTAATCCACCAGACCAAATTTGTATTGTTTTGCAAGAATGTTTTTTAGCGTTATTTAATGCATGAGCTATCTGTGGGCAATCAAATAAGCCTCGACCTGATATAAAAGACATTAGTGAAGTAAGCTCCCGCCATGGTTTTTTGACTATGTTCGCTCTAAGAACTTTGATATCTTTGCCTGTACTGTTTACGGCTATACTTAATTCAATCCAGCCTTCTTTATGATTTTTATACTGAAGCCCTTCCATCATAAATATCCCATCATCTCTTAATAAAACAAAACGGCACATGCTAACCAACGTTCCAAGATATGATTTCTTTAACTTTTTTGCGATAACACATTCTGAGCTATTTGGCATTTCCTCCCATGGAGGTATACCTAATCCTTCTTCAAAAAATCTAAATTTATAAAGAGCCTCCAATGAAAATAAATTTAAATAAAGTGTTTCATGAATATTTTTACCAGTTAAAAATGAATGTAAATAACAAACCCTGCCAAGGCTAGGACCAACAATTGCTGGTTTCTTATGATTGCAATGACATTGCTTGCCCGCTAGAGCAAATGACATTAAAGTTAGAATAAACAAAGCTTTTTCCGCATCTGACATACTATTTTTTGCTTCACTTTGTAATAAAATCGTATTATTTTCGTTTGATAAATTCGGAAAATCACCGTTCCCAATTATTTTTGGCTCTTTATTCTTTTCTTTAGCATCACCTTTAATAGTGCTAATTATCGCAGGCATCTGTAAAAATGGTTTCTCTCCATATAGCCAAAATAAATCTTTTTTATCATTCAAATATTTTAAACATTTTTCTGCCATTCCCTCGGAGCCTAATTGCTTCCAATCTTCATCATCCTTTGGAGTATAAGCCGATTGTGCTATAGCGAGTACCAGTTTTAAAAGGGCGATCTTTTGAATGGGATTACCTCCCAGAGAAGGCAATTCAGGTTTTGAAAAGATATCAGCAAGACTTACTAAACCATGGCCAGCAACAGGAATCCACGGTTCATCCACTAGATTAAATCTATTCTCAGTTAACGGCATTTTTCCTCCTTATTTTTTAATAGCTCTGTAACCTAACACCTCATCATAATACAGATTATATTTTTGCGACGCATCTGTTCCATCTAATCTTTTTAGACATCCGGCATCATCAATAATTGCGACTTTAAACACGCTTTCTTCATTATCTCCAAGGTAAACATAATTTTTTAACCATAACAATTCATTCGTTTTAACGTTAGGCACTAAATAATCTGGAACCATAACTGTATTGCGTAATAATTCAGCTGATAATTTCCTTTTAGTTTTTGAATCTGTTTGTTTAGGTAAAATAATTTCTGAATTATCCAAAAATTTAATTTTCGCATCGCTGTTAATCACTGAGACTTTTCTAATTAATAAAACTTCAACTGATTCAGTTTCTGAATAACGCGTTGACACTTCAGAATCAGACCATGTTTTTCCCACTTTTGACAAAGCATTAAGAGCGAACTTCTTTAGAGACTCCCGTTTGCCTTCAAGTTCTTTTTTGTATTTTGCCCACTCATCTTTTTCATCTCTATCTTCATAGGTTTTATTCAATAAAATTCTGATATCGCTTGGAATATTAATACTTGAAATATTCTGAAATATTTCAAGTGTTCTACAAAGAACATATGGATTGTACACTTCAAAGTAGTTACCAAAACTTTTTTTATTTTTTATCGCATCATTCAACTTGGGAGATAAAATCCATGCTTCCCTTTTGACTCCAACAGGACGCATCGTTTTTTCATGTCTCCAGAGGCGTCCGATTCTTTGAAAAAGCATATCAGTGGGGCATATTCGTGTGACCAAAAAATCAGCATCGATATCCAGAGATTGTTCTAAGATCTGAGTACCCACCAAAATGCGGCCACATTTTTGACGAACAGAAGCATCTGATTTTCCAAAAATCTCCACCCATTTAGTTTCTTTGTCCGCTCTATCTTTCTTAATAAATCTCGAATGCAGTAAACCACATTCAATATTTAATCCAGATGCTCTTGCTGATAATATACAAAAAATGTCCTGCGCCTCTTTTACGGTATTTTCTATCCATAGAACCTGTTCATTTCGTTCCGCGCGCAAGAGAGCTTCTTCTATTGCTTCACAATTATCGGACATTTTAATCATAACACTGACATCAGTTAATGGTTGCACTGGCAGCTCTTCCAATCCTTTTTCACAGAAAGAAGAAATCAAAGGGTAGTCGCTTATTGGCATAGACGAATTATGAATAACCTCTGAGCCGATAATGGCACGTCGTTGCTTGTCAGTTAATGTCGCGCTTAAAATAATAACTGTGCAATGCAATTTTCGAAGGGCTGCAACTAATTCATTCAATATAGTCCCAGTATAACTATCATAACTATGCACCTCATCCAAAATAACCACTTTACCGGCAAGGCCAAATGTGCGCACAAATCCATGTTTAACTCTCATTACCGCCATTAAAGCTTGATCTATTGTTCCAACAGCAAAAGGCGCTAACAGCCCTCTCTTTGCGCTATTAAACCACGATTTCCCCGGAGAACCATCCTCCCCAATCTCTGTATCTTGAAGCCAAGCAGCACTATGTAGAAGTAATGGCTTTCGATTGAGCGAATCATATGACAAAATTTTGTCGAGAAACTTTTCCATTCTGAGGTGAATTTTATCTGAAGTTAATTGTGTGGGTAATGCGAAATATATCCCTGTAGCCCTATTTCCTTCTAAGGCTTTGTATGCCGCATACAGTGCTGCTTCTGTTTTTCCCAATCCCATGGGGGCCTCAAGTACGTATACTCCTTTATCCCGTGCAGTTTGGAATAATTTTATTTGAATATCATAAGGCGATAATTCAAAGATATCTTCAAAGCTCAGGTTTTCTTTTACTTTGGGAGAAATAAACCCCGCATTATCAAGAGCCTCTGATATTTTTTCTTTCCAATTCATACTTTCGGCATGATCAAATAAAGAACCAGACCCAATCCAGTCTGAAATAACCGTTAACCCCGCAAGGATATCTGAATGCAAATCATCAGAAACTTTGGGCCAATCAACTTTAAATTCTAGTTTTAAAATATTTATTAACTCTTGACGCTGTTTCTGCCAATTTTTCCCGCCATAAACTTGAGCATCCGCGTTATTTATATTTTGTGGATTTGTCCCATGGTGTCTGCCGATAATTTCTGAAATATACTTGGGGGAATCTTCCGTAGCAGCTTGACTTACCGTCCAATGCCAACCTATAGCTTCATCGGTGCAATTTATTAATTTTATATCTTTTCCAATATCACGATAAATCTTTTGTTGAAATGTGGGACTTACTTTACCAATGTCATGTACTGCAGCAATTAATTCAGAGCCTTTGGGATAGAAATTGTTTACCAGCCATAATGGCATTCTTTTCATAAGTTCCAATGCGACATAACCAACAATTTTGCAATGCGTTTCAACCGACGTTCCGGGTATTTTCTTCAATGCGACACGAATAGTTTTTGCCAAGCAATCTTTTAGAGGAAGAATCTTCCCGTCAGAATCTAATGGATTTGTATTTCTTGGCTTAAGCATGATTGTTTATCCTATTTCAAATTATTTGCACGAAACAAAAAAGCAATCCCTTATTTTTCAAGGATTGCTTGGATTATTTTGTTTTATGCCTCATTTTACACTTCTCGGGGTAATTAAGTTAACATCAATCCAACCCCAATTCCAAACCCGCATTGGAAAATGGCACACCATTTCTGAATATCCAAGCACATCTAAATAAGCTACTAAAGCATCGGAACTGTTTATTATCATAAATCTTGCAATTCTGCAATCTTGATTTTAGGAATATTTTCTCCAATTATTTTATTTTGTTGAGCTTTTCGTACGATGCGTGATTAAAATCTTTTGCATAATTTCGCAACTTGTTCGGTTACTTGTTCGGTATCTTAGGTTTTAAACTCAATTTTAGCTTTAAGTTTTATCTTTTTCTCAAAATCTACATCCATTTGGAGCTCACATTTTGTGACATCCAAATTTCTCTTACAAAATCTGCCAATGCCCTTTTTTCGTTGATCCAACATGGCGAATTTTACCTGCTTTTCGCAACTGATCCAAATGGTATTTTACACCATCAGAAGAAACTTCTGTTTTCTCAGAAAGCTGTTTCCTGGTAATTTGAGGATAATTCTTTACCAATCGCAAAATCATTTCTTGGGTAGTTTCTGAGGTAGTCTTTTTAGGAATTTTCTTAAACCTTATCACAAAACTACCATCCACCACCTGATATTCCGGTAAAGGCAAACCATCTGCTTTTAATAATTGATTCATTCTGTTACAATCTCTCTAATATTTTTAATGCTTGCTTATCAAACTTAGAAAACGCGAACATTTTCTTCCCTAAATCTTTTAATGATGCCCCCTAATTTGAAACGACCGTCAATAATGGCACATTTGGCGCCTTTATGGCGGCTTTGTGGCGCCATTGGCGGCTTTGTGGCGGCTTCACTACGCACTTTTCTCTTTGCGCACTGTCACACGTGAAACTAAACTATCTTTGCTTTTATGGCGACTTAAAAAATATTCCGTTCCTTTACCGGTTATTCCCCTCTGCTCAAAAACTTTCAAGGAAACTAAATACGATAAATCTCGTGTTGCTGTCCTGTCGGATGTCGCGCAAATTTCCCGGTACAAAGCATTTGTAATGGACCCCTTTTCTTTCACATATTTTATTGCTTTTAATTGCCGCTCATTTAAGCCAAGCCCCGCCACCACCGATTCAGTTAAAATATCTCTCGGCAATATCGAACGAAACTCTTTATTTCTAATCAGGATAAATTCCGGTTCAGAAACGTTTTGCGCCTTGCATTGTTCCATCATCTCTATCGTTCCCGAACCAGCCCGCTGCGCATAATCTGCCAGATACAGTACGTGCGCAAGATATGGGTTTGCCGGAAATGATGTGTGCGGTTTCTTTAAATCTTCAATGGTCAGCTCCTTCGGAAGACTTCCGGCATTCCAAACCTCAACCCTATCCGCGAAAACCATCACCTGAACACCAGAAGTGTTATTATAATTGCGATGCGCCACCGCGTTAACAATTGCCTCTTGGATGGCAAATTCAGGGAGTTCATAAGGCCGTTCAAAACGTGCCGAACCTGCTTTCTGGATAACTGGGAACTTAATGGCATCAAGAACAAACGCCCGCGCTTTATCGATTTGCTCAAATAAATTACCGCTATAGACCTGATAGTTGGCAAAGGGTTTTTTAACCTCACTGCCGAAAAACTGCAGGCATTTAATTTCTGCCTGAATAAAAAATTTGTGCGGATTCTTACCAAAAAGCAAAACAGCCGCGTTTGTTAATTTACCTTCCTTCATCAAATCTAGGTGCACAAAAACATTTTTAACCGTAGTATCTTGCTTCAAAGGATATTTTCGTGAAGCCTTTGCCGCTCCTAAAAACCAACGCACTTTCTCTTCGTCAATATCCGATAATTTAGCGTCCCGGCAGATTCTTTCATCAAAAGCACCTCGCCCAACAACGCCTTGCTCCTTAAGGAAATCAATCAAACTTGAATACACTAAACGATTAAGCTCATCCAAACTATTAAACCGCTTACGAACAACTCCCTTACTAGCATCCCCCATTACTTTAATGAGCCGCTGAACCATTATGTCACGCTTTTTGTCATTTGATCCATTATCACCTTTAATATAAATGAAAACAGTTTTATCAAGTTTTCTTGCCAGCTGATATTCTTCCTCCGTAGAAGACTTACCATTCTTCCCGACAGATCCATACTGCTGGTCAATAATGCCTATAAAAACATCGCAATTTTTCACCTCACCAAAAAAAACACACTCAGCGGGCTTGCTTTTAGCGCATCCATCTTCAAATAAAAAAACATCAAAATATTCGGATAAAAGAGCATCTCCTGAGATAAATTCTTTAATTGCTCTTCGTTCAACTTTAAGTTCTTTCTGAACACTGCTGACAAATATTTTATATCTCATATCCCAATCCTTTTGAACATGTTTCATAATAAAGTAAGTTATTCTTTACTCCCAGAAACCTCAATTTTCGCGAGGTTTTTGCGAATAACTTCATTTAGCCGCGCCTCTTCTTTAATCTGTTCTTCGAGTTCAGATTTAAGCTTGGTAAACTGCTCATTAAAATCAAAATCATCTTCTTCATCCGGCAAACCAACATATCTGCCCGGAGTCAGCACATAATCAAGTTCTCGAACCCTGTCAATTGACACTGAATTGCAGAACCCTTTCACGTCTTCATATTTACCTTTGAGTTTCCGCCAATTATGATAAGTTTGCGCTATGTGTTTGATATCATCGGGTGAAAACTCCTTGGTTCTGCGATTAATCAAATGCCCCATATTGCGCGCATCAATAAACAGAATCTCATCCGTGCGATTTCTATATCCGCCATTAGCTTTATTTCTGCTTAAAAACCAAAGACTAGCGGGGATTTGAGTATTTAAAAATAATTTTGCCGGAAGATTAACAATACAGTCAACCAATCTGGCTTCAATTAATGATTTTCTAATCTCCCCCTCACCTGATGTTTTGGAAGTCAGAGAACCTTTGGCCAAGACAAAACCTGCCAGGCCTTTAGGGCTCAGATGATACAGAAAGTGCTGTATCCAGGCATAATTGGCATTTCCCTCAGGAGGGATTCCGAATTTCCAACGGCCGTCTTTTTTTAATAAATCACCGCTCCAATCGCTGTCATTAAACGGCGGATTGGCAATAACATAATCGGCTTTTAGATCTTTATGGCTATCATTAAGAAAAGAACCTTCATTATTCCATTTGACTTGAGAGCTATCAATATTACGGATAGCCAAATTCATTTTTGCCAGACGCCATGTCGTTTGATTGCTCTCCTGTCCGAAAATAGAAATGTCATTGATTTTACCCTGATGATTTTTAACAAATTTCTCAGATTGAACAAACATTCCTCCCGAACCGCAGCAAGGATCAAATACCCGGCCTTTATGCGGCTCAAGCATTTCCACCAATAATTCCACAACACTTCTCGGAGTATAAAATTGGCCGCCCTTTTTCCCTTCAGCCAGAGCAAATTCTCCCAAAAAATATTCAAACACATGACCAAGGATATCAGCACTGCGGGCTTTAGCATCACCCAGGGCGATTTTGCTAATCTCATCAATCAATCCGCCCAAATTTGTCGGGTCAAGATTGCCGCGAGCATATACCTTAGGCAATACGCCATTAAGCGATGGATTTTCCTTTTCGATAATATCCATTGCCGCGTCAACTATTTTACCAATAGTCGGCTTTTTGGCATTAGAGCGCAAATGATTCCAACGAGCAATCCCCGGAACAAAGAAAACATTTTCCGCTTTATACTCATCTTTATCCTCTGGATCCGCGCCGGCATAATTTCCTTTACCTGCTACGAGTCTATCGTGCAATTCTTCAAAAGTATCAGAGATATATTTTAAAAACATTAAACCTAAAACAATATGTTTGTATTCAGCCGCGTCAATATTTTTTCTGAGCTTATCCGCGACCTTCCAAAGTTGTTTTTCAATCGGCTCATCTTTGATCTTGTTGTTTTTAACTTTTGCCATGCTCTCTCCAAATTCTTGTCCTAATTATAAACTTCCTTGATCACTAAAACTATAAAAACTATCACTTCCAATAATGATATGATCGATTAATTTAATTTGCATCAGCTTTGCCGCTTCGCTTAAGTCTTTAGTAAGCTTTTCATCCTGAGGACTGGGGTTTATCCTGGCACTGGGATGATTATGCGCGCAAATTATTGATACCGCGAATTTCTGCAAAGCTCCATGAATGATTTCCCGGACAATCGGCATTGCGTGATTTACTGTTCCGACTGCCGCGTCTTCAATAGCAATTATGCGATTATCACTGTCGAGATAACCAACCTTAAAAACCTCGGTTTTTAAATCCCGCATTTGCGGAATAAGAATATCCACTAAATCTTTTGCTGATTTTATTTTCTGCTTTCCGGCAAGAAGTTCATCTTCACGAAATCGTCTGCCAATCTCCAGAGCTGCCTGAATATGAGCAAGCTTTGCGCTGCCCAAACCTTTAAACTCTTTCCAATCCCGCGCGTCTGTTTGAGTCATATTACGAAATGTGTTAAATTTTTTAAGAATATTACGCGCAAGGTCAATCGCGCTAGTGCCTTTAGTTCCGGTGCGCAGCAGAATAGCCAAGAGCTCTGACTTACTCAAAGTTCTTGCCCCATTCTTGAGTAATTTCTCTCTGGGCCGATCATCTGCCGGCCAACTATTAATCCCTTGCGATTTATTTTTCATAGGACATCCCAAAAAAACAAAAAGCCGAAGGTTTTTTTAACCCTCAGCCCCTATTCCAGTTATAACAAATACACTTCAATTCTCATCACATTATTCAATCCTGGATTTGTATAAGTTTACAAAAGTCATTAAGTATTCTTATTATAGCGGTTACAGGCCCCTTCGTCAACACAGATTTCCCCCTGAACCCAATTCCAAACCCGCATTGGAATTACATTAAATCTTTAAGCTACGGCCCCTCATTATTTATACCTCTTTTTCTTGCTTTTATCTTCAAGTATCTTTGTTTCATTAACTAGAACATCAAAAGCATTGTTTTTTTTATCCAATGAGAGCTGGTGGTTACGAGCGTACTGTTTATATTCGGCCTTGGCTTTTTCTGAAGCTACCTGGTGGGATATTTTGCCCGCGTGAGTTAATATGTCCCGTTCGTTCAATTGAAGAAACCCGTGAAGTTTCTTAATCCAATCTTTCATATACATTGGGATACGTCTCATCGCCTGGCCTTCAGCGAAAATCAAATATTGTTCAACCAAGTTATTCAGGCTGAGTAACTCTTTCTCATTTAAATAATTTTTAGCAATCGACACATCATCTTTTCTAATTTTAGCTCCGCGCCAGCATGTCAGGCCCATATTTTTCTTTTTACTGTCTGAGCGTTTATAGATAATTTCCGCCGCGGTCTGTCCTGTTATCGCCCAGTGCATTTTATTCTGGACTGTTTTAAAAAACTCAATGCTTATCTCCTCAGCGGGGTCATAGTCCACGCTTGTGGCGTATATATCAGTGATCTTTTGATAAAATCGGCGTTCGGATGTGCGAATATCCTGAATGCGTCGGAGCAATTCTTCAAAATAATCAAACGGCTGGTTGGGATTTTTAAGCCGTTCATCATCCAGTACAAATCCTTTGACGATAAACTCCCTCAAATGGCGGGTAGCCCACTGCCTGAAATGCGTCGCAACCTTTGATTTGACGCGGTAGCCCACAGAAATAATCATGTCGAGGTTATAAAATTCAATATTGCGGCTTACCTGACGATTGCCTTCTTTTTGAACTGTCAAGAATTCCTTGACAGTTGCCTGAGAGAAAAGCTCTTTTTCCTCATAAATATTTGCGATATGAAGGCTTATATTCTGTTTGGTGGTATGAAATAATTCCGCCATCAACTGCTGGGAAAGCCAAACCGTTTCATCCTGAAATCGCACGTCAATTTTTGTCTCGCCATTTTCCGTCTGATAAATAATAAGCTGAGATTTGTTCGGCTCTTTTTTATTCATAAAACACCTCATATATTTTTGCTATCTATAAACCATTTTCCAAACCCGCATTGGAAAACGGCATCAACTATCTTATGGAATATAATTAAGTCAATTGCTTTGGGTTATTCATTTTTATGCGCCTGTATTCGTTTTTTTACCTCCGGCACATCTAGGTAATTATCTTTTGATATTATCTTTTTTCTTGTCTTCTTCTCAAGGTCAATACGCGCTTTTTTCGCAACGCTGCCCCCTTGCCGGGACAGTTTTTTATGTTCCGGCATTGATGTTGGGTCTTTTACGCGCTCAAGCTCAGGATTTTCAATCTCTTGAACCCTCTCATAGCCAACTTTCGCAAGCCATCGCTTAAAAGGCTCGGCTTTTTTTGAAGGAATCGACTGGATTATCCTGAATAATGACCGTGTATTGGCGCAATCAGTCGCATATTTTTTTCCGTCTTCCGCAACAAGCTTCAGTTGTACCCAAATTGGGGACAGCTGAAGGGCCTTAAACTCTCTGTCTTTAATTTTCCCCCAATACTGTCGCGGAGTAGGGCTATCAGTTAAAGCCGCAACAACATCAACAACACTAAAAAACCACTCTTTCTCATGCCAAATCCGTCGTATCTTTTGCCCTTTGAAAACAATTAACTTCTTTTTCATGTCAATCTAAACCTCTTTTTATTGTCTAAAATTCCAAAAAAATTCCAAACCCGCATTGGAAAGTACATCTTT
>JAHITE010000108.1 GCA_018817585.1 Candidatus Omnitrophota bacterium | reverse complement strand
TTTCTAAAAAAGTTATGCTTGCTGCTAATGATGAAATGGGAGATTTAACCAAAGCATTTAATCATATGGCCGATGAACTGGCGGGTTCAAAAAAAGAAATTGAAGATTGGAATCTGCGGCTGCAAGATAAAATTGAAGCAGTAACCAAGGATCTTAATGCCAAACAGCAAATGCTGATAGAATCAGAAAAAATGGCTTCTTTGGGGATTTTATCCGCAGGGATCGCCCATGAAATCAATAATCCATTGGGGGTTATTTTGGGGCATGCTCAAATGTTAATAAAAGAATTAAAAGAAAAAAAATCATTAGATAATCCTCAAGAATCAATTCAGATGCTTGAGACAATTGAAAGTTATACTAGACGCTGTTCATATATTATAAACAGCTTAATTCAATTCGCTAGGGAAAAACAAATGCAGTTGATTTCTGTTGATATTAATCAAACGATTGAAAACGCTTTGATCTTTACTCAGAATCGGATCGTAAATAAAAATATTGGAATCATTAAAAATTTTGGAGAAAATTTGGCGAGTATTCAGGCTGATCAGATTCAGCTGGAACAGGTGTTTATAAATATTATTCTGAATGCTGATGCCAGCATGCCGCAAGGCGGCAGTCTTAAAATTTCAACTCAAAGCGCAAGTGATCAAATAAAGGTTTTATTCGAAGATAATGGGGAAGGAATTTCAAAGGATAATATAAATCGGATTTTTGAGCCTTTCTTTTCCACAAAAGATCATGGCAAAGGTTCTGGTTTGGGATTATCTTTAAGTTATGGGATTATTCAGGCGCATGGAGGGGATATAAAGATTATCAGTAAAAAAAATAAAGGGACATTAGTGGAAGTTTTCTTACCGCTTAAGGGGTAAATGAGAAAAATGAAAAAAGAACATATTCTAGTTGTAGATGATGAACAGGGGATGCGGCAGTTTTTAAATAAACTGTTAATGGATAATGGTTATAAAGTTTCAACTGCTGAAAATGGCAATGCCGCGCTTGGTTTAATCGCAAAACAGGTTCCTGATTTGGCGCTAATTGATTTTAAAATGCCAGGGATGGATGGGTTGCAGGTTTTAAGTAAAATAAAGGCTATGTTTCCCCAAGTAACAGTGATTATGATGACAGCTTATGGCACAATGGAAAACGCGATTCGGGCAATCAGATTAGGGGCTTATGATTATATTTCCAAGCCTTTTGAGATTGATGCTATATTGTTGGGATTGGATAAGGCGCTTGAAAAAAAAAGATTGGAAGCAGAAAATTTACTGCTCCGTCAGGAATTAAAAAAAACCTATACGTTTTCTGATATTATTTCTGAAAATCCTATTATGCTTAAAATGTTTGAATTAATTAAAAAAGTCGCGCCAACTAAAAGTACGGTTTTAATTCAAGGCCAGACGGGTACTGGTAAAGAACTGGTTGCCAGAGCAATTCATGCTTTAAGTCCAAGGCAGGAAAAGAATTTTGTGCCAGTTGATTGCGCGGCTTTAACAGAAAGTTTGCTGGAAAGTGAATTGTTTGGCCATGTGCGCGGAGCTTTTACTGGCGCTAGCCAGGATAAAAAGGGATTATTTGAAGTAGCGGATGGCGGAACAATTTTTCTGGATGAAATTGGGCATATTTCCAAAGAAGTACAGGCAAAACTTTTAAGAGTATTGCAGGATGGCCAGATTAAAAGAGTGGGCGAGGCATTGACTAGAATGGTTGATGTGCGGCTGATTGCCGCGAGTAATGAAGATATTGAAAAAGCGGTAAAGCAAGGTACTTTTAGGGAAGATCTTTTTTATCGTTTAAACGTTGTTCCGGCATGGATTCCGCCGCTGATGGACAGAGCTGAGGATATTCCAATGCTTGTTGAGCATTTTATTTTAAAATACAATCGGATTGAATCGAAAAAAGTCGAGGGGATGACTAGTGCCGCGCTGAAAATCTTGATGGATTATTCCTGGCCGGGTAATGTCCGGGAGCTGGAGAATATTATTCACCGGGCTGTGGTTATGGCTACTGAGTATGAAATTGATCTTGCTGACTTGCCGCAAGTAGTGAGAACTGCTCAAACCGCGGATCTAAGAGACAAATCGCGGACGCTTAATTTTAAAAAAGCAAAGCAAAGGGCGATCGAGTCTTTTGAACAGAGGTTCTTAACAGAGGCCCTTATGCGGCATGACGGCAATGTCAGCCAGGCAGCGAAAGAGATAGGCCTGGACCGAAGGAACCTGCATAAAAAATTAAAAAATTATAAGCTAAAACCTCGCTAATTCCCCTTTTTTTAAAACACACAAAATATTATTTAATCTGTAACTATCAAAAAATCCATGAGTAACAAAATAAGCAATGCTTGAAATGTAACAAATTGTAGTTTAAAATAATATAAAAAGACTTCTGCGAAATAACGATTAAAGATGTCATCGCGAGGAGTGAAGCGACGAAGCGATCACAAAAAAGCAAATAATAGGTTAAAACAGCAGAGTAGCGAACAAATAGCGAAAAATA
>JAHITE010000107.1 GCA_018817585.1 Candidatus Omnitrophota bacterium | reverse complement strand
GTCGAATGGTAGGGATGTTCAAGCTGTGTTTTACCTTCATGTATATAGTTATGAAAAGAAATAATCCACGATAGAAACTTTTCTATTTCTACCCCATCTGAATCACGGCCCTTCCATAAATCTCCACAAAGATTACTGCCTAATTCATTATGTTCATCAATGTTCTCTACCCATTTTTTTGCTTCACATATTTTCTCTAAATCTAAAATTATTTGCTTAAGCTTTGGCTTATATTTTTTATCCTTATGCCGTTTGATAATTTTTATATTTTTCCAAAACCCGAAATTAAGAAAATAAAAAGTTTTTACTATATATTCTTTACATGCCTGCAATAAGCTTTCGACATTTTCTTCCAATATTGACACAGCAAACTTATCTTTCGCCCAAGTTTTAAACTGATTAAACTTATTAACACAGCTTAATATTTTGTTTATTTCTCCTGACAATTCTTCCCATGGAATATCCTTTAGAAGCGCTATTGCCGAACCAGGTAAAGAAACTAAAACACCTGTCCCTTCTAGCATTTTCTCAATATCTTTATAAGTTTCTGGCTTCTTAAAACAACTGGCTTCAGCCAGCTGTTCCCCACTACTTTGCAGTTTTCTGTTAATTTCACACAATATATTCATCGAATCTTTTATTTTTATCTTATCCTGATAAGTAAATGAGGATCGAAGTCTTGAACCATACCAAGGATGCATTCTAGGATTCCTGATATGATTAATATTTATACTTAATTTCTCTAGTAATTCATACCCTACTAAGAATTTCGCCTCATCCCATTTTTCGACTTCTTTAAAAATATACTCTAAGTCGGGTATTTCAGGCATAGCTGCAATAATCCCCATGGCTTGATATGGGGATAAGCGTAATTCTCCAAAAGGCATACTTACTTCTTTAGCGTAAGCGGCTAGTTCTTCTTTAACCTGTTGTAATTTTAGCAAATCTTGATCATGATTATGATCTGGCCATTGTGGTTTTCTCAGGCATTCCGATAGTTCTTCAATAACTCTTTTCTTATTGGTCAATCTACTATGCAATTCCAGGCAAAAATCTCCTAATCCAACAGCCTCTAACCTTTTTTTCACTACTTCTAAAGCTGCCATTTTCTGACTAACAAACAAAACTTTTTTCCCATCGGCTAACATCTCGCCAATAATATTTGCAATAGTTTGGGACTTACCGGTGCCAGGGGGGCCTTCAATAACTAGATTATTTCCCTTTTTAACTATTATAATTGCTCTTTGCTGGCTTGAATCAGCATCTAGGACTTGGAATGTATTTTGTGGTTTGATTGATTCCTTCAATTCTTCCCAAGAACATAATGCCCCCAACGACTGCCTCTCTTTACTTTGTTGTCCACAAATAATTTTAATAACTTCATTCTCAAGAATATCTTTGGAATTTGCCTCTAAATCTTTATACATCATAAATTTCGCAAAAGAAAATAAGCCTAAAAATATATCATTGGTTACTCGCCAGCGTTCCTTGTGTTCAATATTATTCTGAATATCACTAAAAACTTTCAATAAATCGATTTTTTCTAAATCATCGTCAATGTCTTGTAAATTAATTCCAAAATCAAGATTTAACTTTTGTCTTAATGCTGGATTTAATAAAACTGAATCTTCATTGTATTTAACTTTATAAATACCCTTTACTGAAGGACGCGAAAGCTCTATAGGGATTAGAACTAATGGGGATTTCATTTTTATATCAGAATTTGCTGCTTCGTACCATTCCAAAAATCCTACTGCCAAGAAAAGCACATTATAGCCCTGTTCCTCCATAACTGAAGTAGCCGAAGAATGAATCCTGAATAAATTTTTTGAAAGCTGTTCAGAAGTTAAATCAGTTTGCAGATGGCTATCTAAGTGTTTTTCAGCTAATCCGGTTTTATCATAATTGGTGAATTCTTTTGTTCGGGCATCGATTAGTATTTTTTCTTCAGTTTCTCCCCCAGAGTTGATAATTTCATTCTTTTCTGGCAAAGAGATAAAATCCATGGTTTTTAATTTAGTTACCAAGGTTTCAAAAACTTCGGGAGGTTGTTCGTCGATTATTCGGATGGTAGTTACTTTGGTTGGCTTAAAGTTTATTAATCTATTACGTTTTGTTAAATCTATTAATTTATTCTTCCATTTATCAACTCGCGCAGAAATCATTTAAGCCCTCGCAGTCTAATTAATTATATCAACTTTTCACATTTCATTACCGCACAAAATAACTAACAATTTTAAAAACATACCTAAAAACATATCATTTAGATTTCAAATATCATTTCAATAATTCTTCCGCAATCAGCTCTGCCTGTTTCAATACTGTTTCAGTAGCTAATTTTTGCATATCCGGCGGATAACCAAACTGCCTTAATGTTCTCTTAACAATAACCTTTAACTTGGCTTTTACGCTTTCCTTGATTGTCCAATCAATGGAAGCATTTGCTTTAACCCGTTCAAATAAAACAACTGCCAACTCTCGCAGTTTATCTTTTTGCATTACTTCCCGGGCGCTTTTGTTGTTCGCGATTGCGGTATAAAACGCATACTCTAAATCAGTTAAGCCCATTTCTTTAGGCTCTTTATCCATTTCCTGAATCTCTTTGCCTAAATTAATCAACTCTTCAATCACTTCCGCTGCTGTTAAGATTTTATTATGATAACGCTTAATTGAATTTTCAAGCATCTCCATTAATGTTTTACCTTGAATCAAATTCTTAGATAATCGCGCCTTAATTTCATCATTAAGCAATTTCCTTAATACTTCTAAAGCAATATTTTTATGTTCCATGTTCTTTACTTCAAGAAGAAATTCTTCAGAAAGGATAGAAATATCCGGCTTCTTAATCCCTGCCGCGTCAAAAACATCAATTACTTTCTCTGTTACCAAAGCCTTATCAATAACCTGGCGAATAGTGGTTTCTATTTCTTCATCTGTATGCCCG
>JAHITE010000007.1 GCA_018817585.1 Candidatus Omnitrophota bacterium | reverse complement strand
TCTTCTTCTAAAGCCATAACCAACTCTACTGTATCCAAAGAGTCCGCGCCTAAATCATCCACAAATGACGCATTGATAGTAACTTCTTCTGCTTTAACACCTAACTGATCAACGATTATTGATTTTACTTTATCTTCTACTGCCATTTAATTTTGCCTCCTTTCAAGAGCCCTACATTAACATCCCGCCATTGATTGAGATCACTTGGCCTGTTATGTAGTTTGAGTCATCAGTGACTAAAAAAACTACTAGATTTGCAACGTCTTGCGGGCTTCCGAATTTGCCCAAAGGTATCTGATTTAGCATTGCCTGCTTAACATCATCAGTTAAAATTTGCGTCATTTTTGTTTCAATAAACCCAGGAGCTATCGCATTGACCCTGATGTTCCGAGAGGCAACTTCTTTTGCTACACTTTTTGTCAAACCAATCAAACCAGCTTTTGAAGCAGCATAATTAACCTGACCGGCATTACCCATTAAACCAATAATTGAGGCCATATTAACTATTGCCCCGGAACGCTGTTTCATCATTGGTTTTACTACTGCTTTTGTACAATTAAACGCGCCTTTGAGATTAACTGAAATTACGGCATCCCAGTCGGCTTCTTTCATCCGAATCAGCAGTCCATCTCTGGTAATCCCTGCGTTATTGATTAGTATATCTACTTTTTTAAATTTGTCAATAATTTTGTTCACGGCTTCTTCGCACTCAGACATGCTGGAAACATTAAGCACAATCGGCATACTTTCCACGCCCAAAGCCTTAATTTCCGCGGCTGTTTCATTAAGCAATGCTTCATTGACATCGCAGATCACGCAGTCCGCGCCTTGCCGAGCCAAAGTCATTGCGATTTCCTTGCCAATTCCCGCGGCACCGCCGGTGATGAAAGCGACTTTTCCTTTTAATTTCATGATCTCCCCCTTGAATTTAAATTTTAAATCCTATTTACAGCCGCAAGCTCCGGCTATTACATCAAAATCACTGCTTTTATCCAGATTTAAAACATTCAGCTCTTTGTTAATTCTTTGCAGTAAACCGCGCAATACCTTGCCTGGCCCGATTTCAATAAAGTTATTTATCCCGTCTTTTTGTAAAACTTCAATGCTTTTTTCCCAAAAAGTAGTACTGCTAACTTGTTTTGTCAATAACTGTCCTATCTGTTCCGGGTCATTCTCATACGCCGCGGTAACATTGGGAATAAACAGCACATTGGGTTTACTGATCAAGACATTCTTTAATTCTATTTTTAATTTATCAGCCGCGGACTGCATTAAAGATGAATGAAACGGCCCGCTGACTCCCAAAGCAATCACTCTTTTTGCTCCCGCTGCTTTGGCCAGTTCTTCTGCCTGCTTCATGGCGCTAAAACTGCCGGAGATCACAATCTGACCCGGACAATTAAGATTAGCGATTTCCACATTTGCCTGCTCACAGATTTTTTTTGCTTGTTCCAGATCAATGCCAAGAATACAGGCAAGAGTTCCCGGATTTTCCAAAGAAGCCTGGTCCATAAACTGGCCTCTTTTATGCACAAGACTCACCGCGTCGCTAAACTTTAAACTGCCGCAAGCCACCAAAGCGGAATATTCGCCCAAGCTTAATCCAGCGCAGGCATCTAGCGCTATGCTCTTTCCAGCGCAAACTGTTTTAAGAATCTGATAAACCGCAATGCTATGGGTCAAGATCGCCGGCTGACAAACCGCGCTCTTGGTCAGGTCATTGATCGGACCTTCAAAACAAATCCTGGCTAAATCAAAACCCAGAACTTGATTAGCCTGTTCAAACACGGCTTTAGCCTGGGGAAAATTATCATACAGATCCTTGCCCATGCCCACATACTGCGCGCCTTGTCCGGGAAAAATATACGCTGTCTTTTTACTATTACCCATCAGGGGTCGCGCTCCTTTTAAATCTTTCATTTGATCGCGGAAAAATTATTGATTATTGATTATCGCTTTTCAATTAATTCAATTATATGCTGATTAACATTATTTGTTACTGATTCATGAGCTACTCTAATCGCGTTTTTAATCGCGTTAGCTGAAGATCCGCCGTGAGCAATAATACAAATACCGTCTATGCCCAGCAAAGGCGCTCCTCCGTATTCCGCGTAATCCGTTTCTCGCTTCAAGGCTTTAAATGCCGGAGCACTGAGCAAAGCACCGAGTTTAGTAAAAATATTAGTGGAAAGCTTGCGCTTGAGCATTTCTTTAATCGCGTCAGCCAAGCCTTCAGAGACTTTTAATACCACATTGCCTAAGAATCCGTCACAGACAATTACATCACAATTACCGACATAAATATCGCGGCCTTCCACATTGCCGATAAAATTTATATTTTTATTCTGCTCTAAGAGTTTAAAAGTTTCTTTAACAAATTCCGGGCCTTTGGTTTCTTCTTCGCCGATATTCAGCAAGCCGACCGTCGGGTTCTCTTTGCGCAAAACATATTGACTGTATACACTGCCCATAATCCCATACTGCATCAAATGCTCGGGCTTGGCGTCAATGTTCGCGCCCATGTCAATCATCTGAACCACATTTTTCAGCGTGGGCAGTAAAACACTGATCCCCGGCCTATCTACTCCAGCCAGATTTTTTAAAAACAAGCTTGCCGCGCAAACAACCGCGCCGGTATTTCCCGCGGAAACCATGGCGTCCGCGGTTTTATCTTTTACCATTTTCACCGCGACATTTATCGAAGAATCTTTTTTTCTGCGGACACTGACTGCCGGAGATTCGTTCATCGCGATAACTTCTCTGGCATTTAATACCGAGATATTTTTCGGAACTTGCTTATGCTCTGCCAGCTTGGCCTTAATGATCTCCTGCGGACCGACTAAAATAATATCCGCATCAATTTCTTTGGCTGCTAATATTGCTCCGCTGATTACTACATCCGGAGCATGATCCCCACCCATCGCGTCAACAGCTATTCTCATAAAAAAAGTACCTTTTTTTAGCTTATGGCTTATAGCTATTAATTTTTTTTAGTTTTTTTCTCTTTTTTTTCAACGTACTTAATGCCCTTATATTCTCCGCATTGTGGGCAGATGTGATGTGCTGGTTTGGGCTGCTGACATGCCGGACATAATGAACTGCTGGGAGTAGCTAATGTTGAGTTTCCCGCCCTTTTTTTATCACGTCTGGTTTTCGAATGTTTCCGTTTTGGATGCGCCATTGTTTAATCCTCCTTAAATTCTGTGTAATGTTCTGTTTGAATATCAGTTATCTAGTCTATCTATATAAATTCCGAGTGAACCATGATTATCTTCACAGCGGCATGTATGCAAATTTCTATTTCTTCCGCAATGCTGACACAAGCCCTTGCAATCAGCTTTACAGAGCAATCGATCAGGATAAGCAAATATTATTTCTTCCCGGGCAATCTGGGTCAAATCAATTATTTGCTCTTCCTTGGCGTCTTTGATTATATCAATATGTTCACTAAAAGGCATTGATTCATCTTCTAAACAGCGCGCGCAGAAAAACGATATTTCACTTTCTATATCCAGATGAATCCGGATGCTGTCATACTCGCGCTTGATTCCCGCTTTTATCCGTACATCTCGAATAAACTCAATATCGCCGCGTTCAATATCCAGCGCTTTTGCTGAATCAATTTCTTCTAATTCCAGGCCATGCGGCGGAATTTCATTTATATTTACTTTCATTGCTAACTTTTACCTTTTTATTAGTTCAAAAGTATCCATTGCAATCAAATGCTCTTCTTCAGTATGAATAATCAGCATTTTCATTGTTTTGCCCATCAGATTACTTAATTCTTTGCTTAATTTCTGTTTTATCAGCGGCATATTTTCCCCAATTCCTCCGGTGAGGACAATCGCGTCCGCGCCGTTCATTGCCGCGATATAAGAACCAATATACTTTTTGACTCGATAAATAAACATATCGATCGCAAGCTTTGCCTGCTTATCGCCTTTTTCCGCCTGCTGGCTTAAATCGCGCATATCATTGCTGCTGCCGGAGATGCCCAGCAAACCGCTTTTCCGGTTCATCATATGCCCGACTTCTTCAACGCTGAGTTTTTCTTTTTCCATGATATAGCCAATCAAAGCCGGATCAATATCACCGCAGCGTGTACCCATGAGCAAACCTTCCAAAGGAGTAAATCCCATGCTTGTATCCACTGACTGTCCGCGGCGGACCGCGGTAATACTGCAGCCATTGCCCAGATGACAGGTGATCAGCTTTAATTTACTTAACGGTTTTTTCAGGATTTTTGCCGCCGCACAAGACACATAACGATGACTTGTGCCGTGGAATCCATAACGCCGGATACAATATTTTGTATATAATTTATAAGGCAGGCCGTACATAAACGCTTGTTCCGGCATGGTCTGATGAAAAGCAGTATCAAAAACCGCCACCTGTTTTATATTTGGGAAAATCTTTTTTGTCGCTCTGATCCCATTATAAGCCGGAGGATTATGCAAAGGAGCAAGCGAGCTGTAAAATTTTATTCTGTCTAAAACATGTTTATCAATCACTACTGATGATTTGAATTCCTCACCGCCATGCACTACTCTGTGGCCAATAGCATGGATATC
This sequence comes from Candidatus Omnitrophota bacterium, assembly GCA_018817585.1. Classification (GTDB taxonomy): domain Bacteria; phylum Omnitrophota; class Gorgyraeia; order B26-G9; family B26-G9; genus JAHITE01. The sequence goes on along the minus strand of JAHITE010000007.1, from coordinate 91,606 downwards.
ATCTTTGCTGTTTACCGCGCCCCAAGTTTCATCGCTAAGCAGTTCGGAAATTTTTTCAATCGCGGAAAAATAATCATCTATAATCTGCTTTGATTTATAGGTTTTATCCGCTTTTTTATGACAAATATAAGAATCCAGGGCCCCGATTTTCTCGACAATACCGCTGGCAAGCGATTGGTCTGTTTCCATACAAAATAATTGATATTTTATCGAAGAACTTCCGCAATTTATAACTAGTATGTTCATTGTTTAGTCTCTTGAATAACCCGGATTGATGTTGTGCAAACAGCGTTTACAATTTCGTCAATTGTACAGCCGCGGGATAAATCACTGCAAGGCTTTGATACCCCATTCATCATCGGACCAATAACATCGGCTTTGGCTAAACGCTGAACCATTTTATAAGAAATATTTCCGGCATTAAGATCCGGAAAAATTAAAACATTGGCTGTACCGGCAACTTTGCTGTCCGGTGCTTTAATCTTGGCAACTTCCGGGACAATTGCCGCGTCTAGCTGTAATTCGCCATCAGCGATTAATTCCGGATATTTTTCATCAATTATTTGTTTGGCTCTGACCACTTTATCAACCAAAGGATGCTCAGCACTGCCTTTAGTTGAAAAACTGAGTAATGCTACTTTTGGCTCTTCTTCAACTAATAAACTGAACAATTCTGAGGCCGAAGCCGCGATATTGGCGATCTGCGCGGGTGAAGGGTCCGGCACGATTCCGCAGTCAGCAAATACAAAAGTGCCGTTTGATCCATAAACACAATCCGGCACTGTGATTAAAAAACAACTGGAGATGGTTCTGATCTTCTCGCCAAAGCCAATACAATAAATCGCGGCTTTTGCCACATCCGCGGTTGTATTTATCGCTCCGGCAACCATGCCGTCAGCTTTACCGAATCTGACCATCATTGCCCCAAAATATACGGGTTTAAGCATCTGCTCTCTAGCCTGTTCTTCGCTAATTCCTTTGGCTTTTCTCAACTCAAAAAATTTCTCAGCAAACTCATTCAGATCAAGGCTTTTTGCCGGATAAATAACACGCACTTTGGATAAATCCAAACCAACTGCCTCGGCTTTTTCCTTAATTGTTTCATTTTCCGCCAGGATTATCAGCTGGGCTAAATTTTCTTTGACTATGATCTTTGCTGCTTCTAAAATCCGCTTATCATCTCCCTCTGGAAGGATAATTGTTCTTTGCTTATTTCGCGCTCTTTGTCTGATTTTATCTAAAATTTCCATTACAGCCTCTCAATTATTCTTTCTGATTTTTACTTCAATGAATTTTCACTATCAATGATTTAACTAAAACTTATTTCCCTAAAATTTTCTTTAATTTTTTTTCCACAAAACTAGGAACAAATTCTGATAAATTCGCGCCGAGTTTCGCGACTTCTTTGATTAATTTGCTTGAAACAAATGAATATGATTCATTGGGCATCATAAAAACTATTTCAATATCTTTATTCAGTTTCCGATTAGTCAGAGCCATCTGAAATTCATATTCAAAATCCGAGATCATTCTTAATCCTCTGATTACCACATTGCAGTTTTTACTCTGCACATAATTAACCATCAGCTGATCAAAAGTGTCAACTTTGACTCGGGACAACCCCTTTGTTGCCTGCTTAAGCATGGATACTCTTTGTTCAACACTGAACAACGGCGTTTTGGCGTCATTGGCTGCCACAGCAACTATAACTTCATCATAGAGCTTCACTGCTCTTTTGATTATATCAATATGTCCAAAAGTAACTGGATCAAATGTTCCGGGATATACTGCTCTTTGATTCAAATTAACAACTCCCTGGCCTATTTAAATCAAAGGCCTTAACGCGCTGCAAATAAAATAGTTATACCCTTAGCACCATTAGTTGGGATTTAAGAATGGGTATAAAAAGAGACAAGAGTATCCCCATAATTTTTAAGCTGCCAAAGCTTTAAATTATTGCTTATCGTCGGCAACTCATCCTTTTTGTAGTGTTCAATAACTACTATTGCAGGCGCGAGTAATATATCACAGCTGCTGATTTTGAGCAAGCATTTTTTTGCCAAGCCGCCTATATAAGGAGGATCGGCAAACACAATATCATAGCCGGCTTTTTTCCTGGTTAGCATATCCAGGCTGTCCAGCACATCGCGGGCAATAACCGTGCACTTTTCCCGCACATTTAACAGGGCAATGTTTTCATTTATGGTTTTTAAAGATATTGGGTTTTTTTCAATAAAAGTAATCTGCCCGGCTTTGCGGCTTAAAGCCTCAAACCCCAGGGCGCCGCTGCCGCTAAACAAATCCAGGACTTTTTTTCCCTCGATTGCTCCGGACAAAACATCAAAAATCGCTTTGCGCACTTTTTGGCTGGTTGGCCGGACATCGCGTGAAGCCGGCATTTTTATGTTTCGGTTTTTGAATTGCCCGCTGATGATCCGCATATTCTCTCTTTTTTCAATTTAAAATAAAAAACAGAAGCAATCAAAGCCGAAAACCGGTTTTAGTTTTCGCTAACCACTATCTGTTTTAATCAAAAATTTCAGGTTTTACTGCTGTTGAATCATTGCCTGGATTTCAAAATCAATCAGTTCTAAGTCTTTTATTTTTCTTCTGTTAGAGTAATTTAAATGACTGTTGATAAAATACTCTGATTTTTCGATCACGCTGACAAAATCCAGCACTTCCTGTAAAGTCTTGGACTGGCCTCTGATCAGGAAAATGCCTTGTTCATTGATTGACAGCATATTCAGATTAGCCGACACAGGTATAATATCAGCAATATCCGTAATCGCGTCTAGGATCCGCAGCTGGGAACTTAACTGTTGCTTAACTATTTCCAGTTTTCTTAATTTACTCTGAACTGTATGGGCCTGCGGCTTAAGTTTGCTTATTTCCTGATTTATTTTTTCCAGATAAGCCTGTTTACGGTTTATCTGCAGTGTAAATATTCCAGCCAGCAATAAAATATTTATAAATAACAACCCGAGCCCAAACAGAATCCGTTTTTTAAAAACCTGCTGCTGTTTGCTTAAGACAAATTCATTGCTCAGTAAATTAATCTCCGCGCCATCTAAAACCGCTAAACCATACGCAATATCCATTGGCACTTCCTCTAGCGGTATGGCAAACCTTTGCTTTAGGTCTTCGGCGATTGATTTAAGATCATTGTCCGGAGAACCAAGAATGATTTTTTTCAGTTTATTTTCTTCGGCATTATTAAAAAACAATTCCATGCTGTGGCGGATTTCACTGATTAAAACCTGGGGAAAACGCTCGATATCTCCAGTTAAAAAACCGCGGCTGAATTCAATAATCCCATTTCTGGCAATAATGATTTCCGCGGCATTGTCTTCGATATAAACCAATAAAACCGGATCATCTGTTTTATTTTTACCCAGAGCATGTTCCAGACATTTGAGCAAAGCCAGACTGCTCAGACTAAGCGCTTCGATGCCCAAGCCCGCTTGTTTAATTTTATCCAGCAGTTTGCTGACTTCTTCTTTATGGGTAACGACCAGCAAAGTATCAGCATAGCCATTGGGTTTTTTATTCAGAACCAGATAACGGGTGATTGTTTCTTCGGGTTTTAAAGGCAGCAGCTCGGCGGCTTCGTATTGAACCATGCGCTCGATTTCCGCGTTTTCATGAGAAGGAAAAGAAAAGAATCTTACGCTGACCTGATAGCGAAATAAGCAGCCGATAATATTTGTTTTTCCAATTCCCTGCTTTGCCAGAAAATCCTTGATTGCTAAAGGATCAATTTCTTTATCCGCTAAAGCAATGCTTTGATCTTTAACCAGCTTAAGCGCTTGTTTGTTCAGGCTAAACCGGGCAATCCGGGCTTTTTTATTGGTGAAATAAATTATTGTTTTAATCAATCCTGATTCTCCTTTGATAATAAAATCTTAAGCTGATTATCCTGCCGGCTGAGCACTACTTCCAGATTTTTAGCAATATGCCGATTATTTGACTGCGCTGAAACTAAGATCCGAAATACATTGGAATTAACCTTAACACACTTAATCAGGGAGCTAACCTGCCCGGGAGTTAAGCCTAAAAGCGATAAATCTCCGGAAAGCGCGTCATTGCTGATAAACGGATTTGACTGTCTATGCGCAACAATTGCCTGCGCTGCTGATTCAGTCATCCCGGGAAGCACAACCAAAACCGCTTCGGAAACAGTATTAATGTTCAGCTTCCCGTCGGAAAAAGTCGTCAGCAGATCAATCAGCCGGGTTTGGTTAAATTGATTGGCAACCAAACCTGTATCAGCTAAGGCTAATAAATCAATAACTTCGCTTTTAAGATTAAACGGCCGATTCTTAAGAATTGCCGCTACCTGCTCAACGGTTATTTCCGGAAAAAAAGTTTTAACATTATTTAGAATTTCTTCGGAAACATTATTTATATTTATAAACCGGTTCTCATCAATAATCTGAACCGTAAGTTTTCCCTCATCCTGCTCTGAACTGATTTTCTCAGACCAGTTTTCATTCAGGGAATCAAACTGCCAGTCATCTTTGATCAGAATATCAATTGCCTGGTTAATCCCCTGTTTGGCTAAATAAAACATGCGCAAACTTTCATTATTCAATGAGCGCAGTCTTACATTCATTCTGTTTTTCGCCCCTAAAACCAGCACAACCACAGAAAGAAAAAACATTACCCATAAAACAATGATTAGAATAATCCCTTTTTTTCGTTTAACGCTTTTAATCATCTTTTTATATTTTAACACAATTAAGCCGCGATATCATCAGTTGCTAATTCTATTTTATTTGCCGCGGGAATGCTGATGTATTTTTCGAAGTGCAAAGCACTGTCCGCGGAATCATTTAGCTTAAAATCAATCTCAACTTTTACCTGACTGGGCAGTAATAATTCCTCAGGCCAATCCTCATTCCATTTATTTTCTTTATTATTAAAATAGCTTAATTTAAAATTTTTGATCTGATTATTCACAATCTCCGGGCTGACTTCCGGCTGCTGCTGATCAGGCAAAGAATATCTTTTCCTTAAAACCAATAATTCAGCTGAATCTTTTTCTGCCGCGGAATCCAAATAAAAACAAACTGATTCTAATTGCTCGGCATTATTCACCCGGAAAAATTCCAGGCGGTCCGCGCTGCCTTTGAATTTTATATTCTCATTTTCCGGGTTGATAAACGTACTGAACAGATTTGTTTCGATCAGTTCAAAGGTCAGGATAATCTCCTGAAGGCTGGAATTATTTTTTTCTTCATGCTTCCAAACCTTTACCCCCAGATAAAGACTGGTATAAACCGCTCCGGAAATAATCGCGAAGATGGTTATACCGATAAGCAGCTCTAAGAGAGTAAATCCTTTTTTCATTTTATTTATTATATCACAAGTTAAACATTTTTAGAAAAAATGTTTAAAAATCACAAGGTCACAGCGTAGGGGCCGCGCTTGCCTCGGCCCGTAATAATCGGTGGAATAATTATGATACAGGCGCAGGCAAGCAGCGCCCCTACAAAAAAAAGACCGGGATAATTAATCCCAGCCTTTTTACTTTATTTTGTTTTTTTGCTTTTGCTATGAGCCATGAGCTATCAACTATGAGCTAAAAGTGCTTTTTACTTTTTCGTGTTTTCGTTTATCCATTCAAGATACGGTTTACTACCGCTGATAATCGGTAAGGCGATAATCTCCGGCAGATCATAGCTGTGCAGCTGTCTGACCAAAGCCTCAAGCTCTGAATATAAACTATATTTTGTTTTGATGATCAGCAGCACTTCATTTTCTGTCTGGATTTTATTTTCCCAGAAAAACATGGAATTAACATTGGTTTTGCTTACACATGCTGCCAGTTTAGCTGCAAGCAACTTTTCTCTGAGCAGATCAGCTTCCTGATCTGAGCCGGCAGTAACAAAAACAACAATACATTCCTTGTTTTCTTTGCTCATTTTAAATTTATACCTTTTTTTCTCTAAGTCTTATCTGGCAAGTTTTTTCATGTTCATTGCACACGCTGACATGTCCTTCTCTGGCTAACCAGCCCAGGCCCATTAATACTAAATTTCTCGGCTTATTTACGCCGCTGATCAAATTTTCCAGATCAACAGCTCCATTTTCATCCAGATAATGCCAGATGTCTCCTGCCACAATCCCAATCTCCATAATCATAATAACCCCTCCTTATTTGTCTAATAACCCCTTTTAAAATTAGCTTTGTTAATTAATGATCACCCTTAACTCTTTTACTTAAAATTTTTCTTTGTTTCCTCTGAAGTTTCTAAAACAACTCTTTTATTAAAACTGCCGCATTGCGGACAAACAGTTATATTATTATCAAACATACAGGAATAAACAAATCCGCAAATCGAGCATTGCCAAAACGTAAATTCTTTAGGATACCATTGTTTATCTTTAAGGCAAAAAGCAAATACGAGACTTCCCGCGAATATTATGATAAAAAACAATATATAGTACGCGACTGCTTGATCAAAGGATAAATTTATCATTTAAGATTAAAAACCAGTTTCACTGTTCCCCATTGCTCCGCGGGTTTCGCTCCCTCAGGTAAAGGCATAAATTTCCATTTTCGAATATAGCGAATCCCGATTTCATCCAGTTCAGGATATCCGGCAGAAGTCACTTTTTTCACTGTTCCCACTGTCCCATCGGCTAGGATCAAAAATTTTAACTCCACTTCAAAGTAATTGCCCAGTGCTTTGGCCCATTCCGGATATTTAGGTAAAGCGGGTTTGATTAAAATGCTTCGTTTTAACTCGCCTTTTATGCTTTCGGAAACAAGAAAATCCGCGGATCCTGCCGAATCCAGAACAATTACCGGATCTTTTTTTTCCGAAAGCTCAAAAACCGGCAAAGCTTCTTTGGCTAAAACATTAAATTCCATATCCCCGCGCGGTTTTTTAGTTGAAACAACAGTGCTTTCTTTTTTCTGAGGATTTAAAGATTTGTCAATATCCACAGCATCTAAACCCGGCAGATCGCGCAAAGATCCCCAGAAATTTATCGCCGGGAACTTATGTTCCACGATTTTTTCCGGCCAGACAATATGCACTGCTTCTCCGCCAACAAGATGCCATGCCAAAGAAAATGTTAAGGCAATAGCAAATATATTTTTTTCTCGCATTGCTATCTGACTTCCTGTAAAGTCGCGATATTTATCTGGGAAATCCCTACTTTCCGGCAAATATCCCAGACCATAACCACTGATCCCAGCTGTGTATTTTTATCAGCTTTAATTAGTAAAGGTATTTCTTTATCTGCCTTTACCATTTCACTCAGATGACTTGTCAGCTCCGCGGAACTGATTGGTTTTTCATTAAGGTAAATAACATTATCACTGTTAACTGTAATAATAATATTTTTATCTTTTATAACTTCTGAAGTAACGGCTTTGGGAAGATTGATTTTTATTCCCGGCATAACGATAAAGCTGGAGGTCAGCATGAAAAAAACAAGCAAAAGAAATACCATGTCCACCAAAGGAGTGATATTGATTTCTTTTTGCCCTTTCTCCAGCTCTAAATGCTTTCTAAACCGCATGGGATCTGCCTCCTACTTTCTCTGCGTAAGAATATTCACAAGGTCTGTGGCCATTATTTCCATTTCCACAATCAGGCTTCCTACTTTTGCCACCAAATAATTATAAGCCACAAAACTCGGAATCGCCACTAATAAACCCGCTACTGTGGTAATCAGCGCTTCCCAGATTCCCTGAGCGAGCACGGAAGCATCAACCGGATACATTGCCTGCGCTTTTTGCTGGATGATCTGAAAAGTGCTGACCATTCCGGTAACTGTGCCCAGTAATCCCAGCAAAGGGCTGACATGAGCGATTGTTGCCAGAGCGCTCAGGTTCTTTTCCAGTTTTGGAACTTCATGCAGACCAGCATCTTCAATTGCTTCCCGGATCTCAGCCTTGGGACAATCATGCTTGGCAATTCCCGCTTTTATGATCTGAGCGATCGGGCCTTGAGTCTGTTCACAGATTTCTAAAGCGTCCGCGATCCGATTGCGCTTTAAGGCCGCGGTGATCTCATCCATAAATCTCGATGTATCGATTTTTGAACGATATATATTTACCACTCTTTCCAGGATAATCGCGAAGGAAAATATTGAGCAGAGAATTATCGGAATCATCACTGGTCCGCCCTTATTGATAACATCCACCTTTAGATATAATCCTGTTGAGATCAGACAAGACGCGATAAGACAAACCAGTTTAAATATTATGCTTTGCATTTTTCCTCCTTATGAATAACTTTTTCTATTTTTTAAAAGCTATTAATCTAAATAAAATACTTTTTTTCTTTGATATATAATCTATAATCGCGAAATTATACAGGAAGATATCTGAAGTTTTTCAGGCTAATAGCGAATTTAGCCTGAATTGTCGCACCGCAAAATGAAAGCTTAAAATCTGAGCGTTACTCCAGACAATATACTTCTGCTCTGACTAGGGTATCCTCTAACTATTTCGTAGTGATCATTTAATAAATTATCAATTAAAGCAAAAAAAGTCAAGGAATCTTTCCGGTTGTATGTAAGCTTTGAGCCTAAAAGAAAATAGGCGCTTGAGCTCTCTTTGGCATTGCCGGAATAGTATCTCCGGCCAAAGTAATCACCGACAAAATCAATCTTGGTTTTTTCCGTCATTTGATAGGTCAGGCCCACTGATATTTTTTGTTTTGGCTCAAAGGGAACAAACTCATAATCCGAATCCTTGCTTCTTATTTTTCGGATATCTAAACTTAAAAAATAATTAAATTCTTCACTCCAATTATATTCTGTGGACAGATTTATTCCGCTAAGATTAGCCTGCTCAATTGCCAAGGGAGCATAAAACCCGTCATTATCATTATCGGTTAAAAACCAGTAATCTTTAGACTGACGATAATAGACTAAAATATTGGCCCGCCATTGTGTGCTGATGTGTTTATCCAGATTATAAGCAATCTCAGAACTGCGCACCGGACGCATTAGCTCGGGATTGACTTCAATATAATTATCTTCCAAATAGGTTTGATTAAACTGAATCGGAGCATACTTGCGGCTGATGGTGAATTTATGCAGACAATCCTCATTTTCCTCATAAACCAGTTCAACAAACGGAGACTGTCTTTGCCCAAACTCTTCCTGGGCAAAAAGATTAATTCCCAAAACAGCTCTCCATTGGTCATTTAAATCAATTGAATTTGTTTTAATGTCCGCACTCCCAGCGCCTGCTTTATAATGGTTTACCAGCCGATTCTGATAGGCATTGATATCCAAAATCAGCGCTTCATTAGCCAGTTCTAATTTCAAACCATATAGTTTGTTTTTAAAATCCTCCCGGACCAGATCATCATTAAAGATCGACAGGTCGTAATAGGGCGTAAATTTAAAGCTGCTATCATCCTGTTTGTGGATCAAGCTGAAAGATGAAACCATATCGCTGTTTCTTCTTTCGGCGTTTAAGCTCGGCAGAGTTGTTCTGCCAGGCAGGCCCATTTTTTTATCAAAATAATCAAAATTAAACAACAGTTCATTCTCCTGATAAAACGGAATACCTACGCTCAGGTTAGGTTTATACGCGATAAACTGGGAATTATCTCTATCCCCGTCACTGCCTTTGATTTGGATATAGGCATTATAGTAGAACATTTCTGACTTTAGCGAATGTTCTACCTCAAATAATTTAGAATCAAAACTTCCATAGGAGCTGGTAAGAAAACCCTGGGATTCATCCTGCTTGGGAGATTCATTTAAGCTTGACTGGGCCACCAGATCAGCAGAAATAATCCCGCTGTTTTCAAAGGGATAATCCGTGTCTTGCTGACCAATAATATTTACCTGCGGCAGTTTGATTAAAGGCTTTTCCAATTCCTCAGCATGGCCTGGGTTTACCCAGAATAAGCAGCTAATAAAGATAATTAATAAGCTGTGTTTACATTTAGCTTGATCCATTCCAGCCTCTCTTTAGCGATTTCCTGTTTTGGTAAATTGTCGATTATAATTTTGTTGTAAGCATCCAGCGCTTTTTCATAATTTTTCTGCAGTTCAAACAATCCGCCGATTTTAAGATAGGCTTGAGCGACCCATTGATCCAGATCCGGATACAGATAGATCACTTTTAAATAGTCATCCATTGCCTGATCATAATCTTTCAGTTCTTCTCTGATCATCGCGATTTGAAACTGCAGCTGAACTTTAAATTCGGCAACTGCCTGTTTAGACTGCAAAGCTTTTTCCAAATAAGAAATCGCTTTTTTATATTCACCTTCTTTTTGATCGATATCCGCCAGTTTTTTATATGCAATATTTTCATACATTGAATCAGGATGGTTTTTGATCAATTGTTTTAGCTCTGATTCAGCTCTTTCAATTTTTCCCTGTTCATTTAAGATCTCGACTATTTTTAATACCGCTTCAGGAACAAAATCACTGTTCGGAAAATCCTGTTTAAGCATTATGAATTGCCGCAAGGCAAGATCTTTGTTATCTGATTTTAAAAAGCAAACCCCAAGTTGAAACATCGCATCGTCTTTTAATTCATTCTGATCATCGCTGCTTTGAATAATTTGATTAAAGTATCCTCTGGCCTTATTACATTGTCCGCTCTGCAGATAATACTGTCCCAGCCAAAACTGCGTATCACTGATAATCGGTGCTTCCGGGCACTTGGTAATAAATTCCGTAAACGCGTTTATTGCTTCTTTTTCTTTGCCGCTGTTATAATATGCCCAGGCGCGCTGATGCAGACAGCGCCAAAGCAGTTCTTTGTCCTTAGCGGTTTTTATAAGCTGATTGTAGACGTTCAGCGCTTCATCAAATTTTTTCAGATTATAAAATGAAGTCGCGATGTAAAACAAAGCTTGTTCTTTAAAATCCCGATCCGGATGCTTTTCAATTGTTAAATTAAGTTCTTTAATCGCGGCTTCATAATCCCTTTTTTTAAAATAAGCCATTCCCAATTGAAATCTCGCCTCAGCCAGCGAAGCGCTTCGCGGAAAGCTATTTATCACATTATTAAACGCTAATATTGCCGCGTCAAATCGGCCTTGCTTTAAAAAACTGATCCCTAATTGGAATTGGGCATAATCCGCGTACGAACTGTCCGCGAATTCAATTAAGATCTTATCATATTCTTTTTGCGCCAGCTCAACATCTCCGGACTCTAAATAAATATCCGCGATTTTACTCAAAGCATTAACTTTAATTTTCGGCTCAGGGGATGTCTGGACAACCAGCTTTAATTCTTTTAAAGCGCTGTTTTTATCCTTTAGTTTATTTAAATACAAAATCCCTAAGTTATAATGCACCTCCGGAAGCAGCTGATTCTGGGGAAATTGTTTGAGCATATCTTGATAACAGGTTATCGCCTCATTGATTTGATTTAAATCATTAAGCGTTTTGGCCTTGGCGAAAAAAGCCCTGGCTGCCCATTTGCCGTTGGGAAATTTTTTTATCATTTCTTCATAAAGCTGTAAAGCTTTACCATATTGCTCTAATTTCCGGTTAGATTCACCGGCCTGGAGATAAACTATTTCCGCTAATTTATGCCCGGAAAAAAACTCGAGAAAATCCATAAAAGCATTTAAGCTTGCCGGATAATCCGCAGCGTCAAAATAAGCCCAGCCGATTCCATAGCGGGCATAAGGCGCGTAATTTGAGTGCGGGCCATTTTCCAAAGAAACCTTATAATGCTCGATTGCTTTGGGATAATCGCCCCTGCGGTAAAAAATCTCACCCAGCAGACAATGCACTCTGGCCAGATTTTCCGGCTTGGGATGTTTTTTTAAATAGACTAAGAGAAAAGTCTGAGCCTGAGCCTGCTGATTTGATTCAAATAAAATTTCTCCGATTTTAAACTGCGCTTCCGGAACATATTCATGATTGGGAAATTTATTTATAAAATATTCAAACTCTTTTTTCGCCCGCGAAAAATCTTTTGATTCATATGATGCCCAGGCGCTGTTATAGCTGGCATAGCTGGTAAAACGCGACTGAGGAAATTCATTGACTATTTTCTGATAAAACACCCGCGCCCGCTTATAGTCTTTGCCTTTAAAATATGTCTCGCCGCTCCAGAACATAATCTCATCGGTTTTATCCGGCGCTGATTCCTTGCTTTTTTTAAACAGTTCTTCAAAAGCCGAAGAAGCTTTGTATAAATGCCCTTGTTTTAAATAGCAGCGGGCAATCAGAAATTCCACCTCAAACATTCTTTTACTATAGGGATAGTCTTTTTGAAATTGCTTCAGCTGTCGGATCGCGCTGTCATAAAACCCATCTTTAAATACCTGCTTGGATAAAAAAAGATCTTTAAATTCATTATCTTCCGCGAACACAATGCTATTATTTAAAAACATCATCCCCAGGATTAAAACTAAACCTGCCTTCAGGATTTTATTAAAAGTTTTATCAGGATTTTTATTCATAATCATTATTATGCGTCTCTAATGCTGCGTTAAATGTTGTTTTAAATATTTACCGGTATACGATTTTTTACTGTTCATTACTTGCCGCGGCGTGCCCAGGGCAATTATCTGCCCCCCATTGTCCCCGCCTTCAGGCCCTAAATCAATAATATGGTCCGCGGTTCTGATCACGTCAAGATTATGTTCAATCACTAACACTGTGTTACCATAATCCACCAAAGTGTGCAAAACTTTTAACAGTTTATCAATGTCGGCGAAATGCAGGCCAGTGGTCGGCTCATCGAGAATATACAAAGTTCTCCCAGTGGCTTTTTTAGCAAGCTCAGTGGAAAGTTTTACTCTTTGCGCCTCGCCTCCGGAAAGCGTGGTCGCGGCCTGGCCCAGCTGAATATAACCCAAACCCACATCATTTAAAACCTGGAGCTTTGAGGTAACCCGGGAATTAGCAGTGAAAAACAGCAGGGCATCAGCAACTGTCATCTCCAGCACATCGGAGATTGTCTTGCCTTTGTACTTAACTTCCAAAGTCTGCTCATTATACCGCTTGCCTTTACAGACTTCGCACTGCACATAAACATCCGAGAGAAAATGCATTTCTATTTTTTTAATTCCATCGCCCTGACAGGATTCACAGCGGCCGCCTTTAACATTAAAGCTGAATCTTCCCGGCTTATAACCTCTGATCTTGGCTTCCGGCATTTGGCTGAAAAAATCGCGGATCGGAGAAAATAAATTAGTATAGGTTGCCGGATTGGAACGAGGAGTTCGGCCGATCGGCGATTGATCAATGACAATTACTTTATCAATATTTTCAATGCCTTTAATTGTTTTATGCAAACCCGGCTTTTCTTTGGAAAAATACAATTTCTTAGCCAGGCCGCGATAAAGAATATCATCGATCAATGTTGATTTGCCTGAGCCGGAAACTCCGGTGATACAAACAAAATTTCCCAAAGGAATGCTTACATTAATATTTTTAAGATTATGCTCCCGCGCGCCGATTATTTCAATTGTTTTGGCTTTGGGTTTTTTATCCGCTGGTTTTTTACTCCGCAGATAGTCAGGAAGGATTTTAAAGTCTCCGTTTATATACTGGGCAGTAAGCGAATCTTTGGATTTAAGAATATCGGCTAATGTTCCCTGGGCAACAATATATCCGCCCTGCTTGCCGGCGCCAGGTCCCAGGTCAACAATATAATCGGCTTGTTTGATTGTGGCCTCATCATGTTCAACGACAATCAAAGTATTGCCAATATCTCTTAATACTTTTAATGTATCGAGCAGTTTATCATTATCCCGCTGATGCAGACCAATACTCGGCTCATCTAAAACATAGATCACTCCCCGCAGCCGTGATCCGATCTGTGTGGCCAAACGGATCCGCTGTGCCTCGCCTCCGGATAAAGTACTGCTCTGGCGGTCAAGACTGAGATAGCTAAGTCCTACATTTTCCATAAAATCAATCCGCTGTCTGATTTCTTTTAAAATCTGATTGGCAATCTGTTTTTCTTTATCATTGAGTTCTAAATCTTTAAAAAATTTCGCGGCATTAACAATTGACAGCCGGGTAATAGCATAGATTGATAATCCTCCTACCTTAACCGCTAAACTTTCCGGCTTAAGTCTTGCCCCCTGACAGCTGGGACACGGCAGATTGCTCATGTATTTATTTATTTCTTCTTTTCTGAATTCACTGTCCGTGGTTTTAAATAATCTTTCGAGATTAGGAATAATTCCTTCAAAAGGCTTGCCCCAGATATTTATGTTTTGATCTCCGTATAAGATTAATTTTTGCACACTTTTAGTTAATTTATTAAAGGAAACATCCAGACTAAAACCAACTTTTGCCGCGCATTCATAGAGCAAGCTGCGATAATACATGATATAGCCCTTGCCGCCTCTGCGCCAAGGCTCAAGCGCGCCTTCTCTGAGAGTGCGGGTTCGTTCCGGAACCACCAGGTCTTCATCTATTTCTACTTTTGTTCCCAAACCACCGCAGGCAGCGCAGGCGCCATAAGGACTGTTAAAGGAAAACATTCTCGGCTGAAATTCTTCATAATTTATTCCGCAATGCGTGCAGGCATAGACTTCACTAAAGATCATTTCCTCTAAGTTCGCGTCTTTGCCTTCAATTGCCAAAAGCATTGTGCTTTTGCCGACTTTTAAAGCTGTTTCCACGGAATCAGTCAGACGCTTTTTAATATCCGGCTTTAAGATCAAGCGATCAACCACAACTTCAATGGAATGGTTTTTTTTCTTATCCAGATTAATTGGTTCATTTATATCATAGATCTGATTATCCACCCGCACCCTGACAAAACCAGATTTAGATACTTCCTCAAAAATTTTCCGATATTCCCCTTTTCGGCCTCGCACCAAAGGTGCTAAAACATAGAGTTTGGAATTTTCCGGTAATTGCATAATCTGGCTGACAATCTGCTGCACAGACTGCTGGGTTATTTTCCGATTACAGCGATAGCAGTATGCAATGCCGATCCGGGCAAATAATAATCTTAAATAGTCATAGATTTCGGTTTGCGTGGCAACTGTGGAACGCGGATTAGCTCCAGCAACTCTTTGTTCAATGGCAATTGCCGGAGAAAGGCCTTCGATATATTCCACATCCGGCTTATGCAATTGCTCGAGAAATTGGCGGGCATAAGCCGAAAGACTTTCCACATATCTCCGCTGGCCCTCGGCATAGATTGTGTCAAAAGCCAAGGAAGACTTACCGGATCCGGATAAACCAGTGATTACAATAAGTTTATTCCGCGGCAATTCCAAATCCAGAGACTTTAAATTATGCTCTTTTGCCCCTTTAATAATAATTGATTGTTTGTCCATAGTTCACACTCAAATAAAGCAGATAAAAGGATGGTTTCCTAATTGTTAACTTAAATAATATACTAGCACAAAGCAGGCAGTGTAGCAATGGGGAAAAAGCAGGAAAAAGTTCACGGGTTCACGCGTTGAAAGGTATTTTGTTTCTAACTCGCGCACGCGCTAACGCGAAAACATTGACGCAAGGACGATTTGGGCATAAAAAAACGAGGATAGACGAGGTTGTTACAGTTAAATTTCCGAACTTATTCAAGATCCAAACATTAAACGTACTTTACTACTCGCCTATCCTCTATTTAAAATATACCACATTATTTAAAAGCCTGCCACTATATTTTACTGGGCTGGGCGAGAATTTCTGATATTTATAAACCAACCTGCTGTGATATATATTGCTTTGGTCTTGAAAAATAAACTGTATTCTTTGACAATTATTTTTTTTTATGCTAATAATAAAGCATAGGAGGAATTTAAAATGAAAAATAACTATTTTCTATGTCTTTTAGTAATTGTCTTGTTTCTAAGCTTAAGTTCTAAAAATACTCATGCTGAGGAAATTAAAATATCGGGTTCAGAACCTATGCTTCAGCTTGTTGATATTTTAGCATCTAATTATACTCTAAAGCATCCTGGAATAAATATTGACGTTAAGGGCGGCAATACAGCCGATGGAGTTATCCAATTACAAAATGGCACAATAACAATTGCCAATGCTTCCAGCCGGATACAGAACAAAGATATCCTGGCTCTTATGGAAAGCAAACGCAAATTTATTGAATTAATCCTGGCGCATGATAATGTCTGCGTTATTGTTAATAAAGCAAATCCGGTAAAAGCCCTTACCCTGGAACAAGTCCGGCAAATTTACTCTGGAGAAATAAAAAACTGGAAGCAAGTTGGCGGCAATGACTCTTTGATTGTTCTTTTGGGAAGAGAATTAAGTTCCGCCCAAGCCTTATTTTTCCAACAAAAGCTAAAAATTGACGCATACGACAAATCAATGCAGCAGATAACTGACGCTGCTGAAACAGAAATAATTAAAACTAATGCCGCGGCAATCGGATTTGTCGGATTAGCCTACGCAAAATATCCCGCGATTGCTACCCTTGATTTAGCATTAAAAACCGGGTATACGCCGCTTAACCCTTTTGATCAGACGGTTATCAGCAACGGGATTTATCCTTTAAAAAGAAAAATGTATCAATATATACCTATTGATAAGCTGACCCCGGCAGTTAAAGATTTCCTGAAGTTTGAGTGCAGCGAAGCAGGACAGGCTATAATCTCAGCAAACGGCGCATGGCCTGTACCCGATAACGAGAATAGTGAAAACCTTCAGAAGCTAAATACATTATAAACCTTTCGCGACTCTATTTTTCACTGCTTCGCCTGCAAACCTGAAGCAGATACCGCGCAATTGTGTAATATGTTTTTGCTTTTTTTGACAATTGCATTTTTTTATGCTAGATTCAGTATATATGAAAAAATTACTTCTTATCTTTATGATCAGTGCTTTGTTCCTTGGCGGCTGCAAAACTACAGCCAGAATCCCTATGCTTAAAAATAGTCTTACGCCCAAAGCCGTAATCGAACTTTGGGGAAATCCTTTGGAAAAAATCCAGGCTGGCTCTACGCCAAAAAATTATCCTGTAGAATTATGGAAATATAGTTTTAAAAAAGGCCATTCTCTTTCCGGCAAACCAGAAGAATGGGTCTTGATTTTTGTTGACTCAGAATTATATTTATGCACTGAAGATAATCCGGATAAAATTTTCCAGGAACTGCTTAATCTCGGAGTATTTGACGATGAGGAAATAACTTTACTGGAAAACCAGGAGTCTTTGCAAAACGCGGCGACCAAAGCCGAAGAAAACAGAAGAACCATGGATATTATCCGCACTTATCAGTTTTACCAAAACACGCAGATGCAAATACAGACTCAGCAGCTATTGCAAACACTCAGACAACAACCAGTATATATTCCGCCGCCAGCTCCTCCGGCAAAACAAATAAGGCAATAAGCTCCATGGCTGCTGACAATCCACTTTCAAAATTATTAGCTAATTTAGAAGACTTTCATCCTGTTACCCGCAAACGGGCAATAAAAAACTTAGCTTATTTAGGTGACAAATCAGTTATCCCCAAACTTACTGAAATGCTCTTAAAAGATGGCTCCGCTCTAGTCCGCCAAGCTGCAGCTCAGTGCTTTCAAAAAGGGTTATCTGATCAAAGCAGTGTTCCGGCTTTGATTCAGGCTTTAAAAGACACTGATGAAAGCGTGCGCGGCGCGGCTGCCAGCGCCTTAGGCACAATCAAGGATAGATCGGCAGTTGCCGATTTATGCGCGGCATTAAACGATGAATCCCAACATGTCCGCTGGTTAATTGCCTTTAATCTTGCTAAAATCGGAGACAAATCAGCTATCGGCGCATTAACTAAATTAATTGCTGATCCTGATGAAATCATAAACATTAAAGACGCGGCAAAAGAAGCTTTAAGGCAATTAAGAATATGCTGATTAAATTTGTATTATTTGGGAGATGTGTAAGGTTTAACCCTAACTTTTTATGTAAACTTGACTCTTGAATTATACATCTAATTTCTAATTATTAATTTAATAATATTTATGTTTAAGTTAAAGAATAAATTAATATTTTTTATCGGATTATCTTTATTTATCAATCCTCTGTCTTTAGTCCAGGCCAAAACTTTTAAAATCGCTACTTATAATATTGAAAATCTGTTTGATCTGGAAAAGTCCGGTAATGAATACATTGAATATGTTCCGAATAATATATTCTGCTGGAATGAAAAAAATTTTAACTTAAAACTGAATAATATTTCCGCTGTGCTTAAAGACTTAAACGCTGATATTATTGCTTTACAGGAAATTGAATCTGAAAGCGCCCTGCAATCACTACAGACAAGGCTGCGGGAAAAGAATTTAGAATATAAATATTCCGCGATCGCGAAAGTTAAAAATACAACTGTAAAATGCGCTGTGCTGTCCAAATACCCGATAATAAAAACTCAGGAAATCCTTATTCCAGACAGTAAAACTAGAAATATTTTAAAAGTGCTAATTGACTTGGAAAACAACCCGCTAATCTTATACATCAATCACTGGAAATCAAAAAGCGGACCTGAGAGTCTGAGAATTGAATCAGCTCAGGCTCTGCGCAAAGATATTGAGCATCTACCCGCGGATACTGACTTTATAATCTTAGGGGATTTTAATTCAAACTACAATGAATACCAGAGTATTAAGAAAATAAAGCGCTTAAACAACCGCGACGGTCTAACCGGAATCAATCATATTCTTAAAACCACAGCTGATTCAAAAATGGTCACTGAACAATTATTATCCCAAGAGCAAAGCAATCCGCTGCTTTATAATCTCTGGCTGGAAATACCGGCAGCGCAAAGATGGTCATATGATTCCACCGGATCCAAAGACAGCCCTGATTCAATAATCTTAAATCAAGGGCTTTATGACAATAAAGGAATCGCCTATATTGATAATTCTTTCAGCCGGTTTACTCCTGCTTATTTATTTAAACATGGAGAAGTATTCAGATGGCAGAAAGCAAAAAACGGGGCCGGCATGCATCTCGGATCAGGATATTCTGACCATCTGCCGATTTTTGCCTTATTTTCAGCTGAACCATTTAGTTTCAAAAAAGCAAATAAACCGCTGTTAGCGGATGATCTTTCCGTAAACAATCAAGCAATCCAAACCCAAGGGCTTGTTGATTTAAATATCGGCACTAAAAAAGAACTTATGGCAATAAGCGGAATTGGAAAAGTTCTGGCAGATAAGATCATTGCCGGACGGCCTTACCAAAGTATTGATGATCTGATAAAAGTAAACGGTATTGGCAAGAAAAAGCTGGAGTCAATCCGCGGGTATCTTATAATCCAGAACAAACAGAATCAATAAACTCTTCTATACTGCTTGCCACTAAATTCTGGGAAATAAAAAAACAGTCATTGTGTCCACCGTCTAAAGCAATGAATTTTTTCGGATTATTTCCCGCGTTAAACAATTTCCTGCCTAAAGCAAACGGCACAATATCATCATCCTGAGAATGCAAATGCAGTTTGGGAACTTTCACTTTGGAAATTTTATCAATCGAAGCAAATTTAGTTTTCAGAAAAACCGCTGGCAAAAAAGGATAGATTGTTCTGGCCATATCCTGGACATTGGTAAATGTGCCTTCTAAAATCAAACCATCTATAACAATATCGCTTTGCCCTGCAAGATCAATGGCGATCGCGCCGCCTAATGATTCTCCATATATAACCAGCGGACCTGCTATTTTTTGGTTTTTAATAAATTCATACGCTGCCCGAATATCAAGATAAAGCCCCCTTTCACTGGGAACTCCCTGGCTTTTACCATATCCCCGATAATCAAACATGAAAATATTCAAGCCAAGCTGATTTAAAAAAGCAATTTTTTCCAGGCGATGACTGATATTACCGCCATTGCCATGGGCGAAAATCAGAGTTGCTTTAGAATTTTTCGCTTTAATAAACCAGGCATTGAGCCTTACTTGATCCTGCGTATTGAAAAATAGATCCTGGTATTCCAGCCCAATCGCTGCCGGTGTGTTTTCCATCTGCAAAACAGGATAATACAAACTTTTATTTTCTAAATAGCGAGCATAGAAAAATAAAAATAAAATAGCGGTAATAAAAATCAGCATTGCTTTAGCAATAAGCAGCATTGGATTCGATCCTTAATTAGAATGCGGTTTGTTTTTTCTGCTGATTTAAGATATTAGTTATCTTTTGCCATACATGCTCTACTGATATCGCGTTCATGCATTCAGCCGGCTCATGGGCATTACAGATTCCTCCACGCAGCCCGGGATAACAGGGCATGCATTTCAAACCCGCGTTTGAAAAAATAATGTTCTGTTTATGAAATAAAGGATAAATAAAATTCGGATCAGTTGCCCCGTACAATCCAATGGTTTCAATGCCCATGCAGCTGGCAAAATGGAGAAAACTGCTGTCCAAACCAATAAAAATATCCAGAGCTTTTATCAAAGGCATTGTCTGCGATACAGTGCTTTGATCAATAGTTAAGATTGCTTGCTTAGAAATATTCGGAACAACCTGCTTATCCCATTCACTGTCCCCGGTTTTGCCAAATAAGAAAACTTTCGCGTTAAACTCGGTATTTAATTTTTCAATTATCTTATTCCAATTTTCAATTGGCCAGCATTTAAGCGGCCAGGCAGCCAAAGGCATTATTCCCACCTTTAATGCTTTTGTATCCACACTATTGTCTTTAAATAAATTTGCCGCATACCGCGAAGCATGCTCCGCGAATTTAAATTCAAACTCAGCCGGGCCAACTTTTATTCCCTGTTTTTCCAAAAACATCAGATATTTTTCCGCCACATGCGCGTCTTTTATAGCAATCGCGCTCTTTCTGTACTTTAATATTTTTCGGATACCAAGAAAATAATGCATCTGCATATCGCGCAAAATAATCGCTAAATCAAATTTATGAGCCCGAACCATGGCAATGAACCGCAAATAGCCAAGCAAACCCTTATCCTTGCCATGCTTATCAAAGATAATCACCTGATCAACACCCTTGATCGAGTTTCCGATATCAGCGCCTTTGGGAGAAGTAATCAAACTAATCAAGGCCTTGGGAAAAGCTTTTTTTAAGGGGCTAACCACGACCATATCATAGCAAATATCGCCAAGATTGCTGTGCCCGAAGATCAGTATTTTTTTTATTTTCTGGTTTTCCAATGCTAAGGCTCCTTTGTATTCTCTGTATAAGTTTAATTATGCTTTAATATTAAAAAATAGGTTCAAAATCAGTCCTTATTAATCGCATTAATTAATTGACTTAATCTTGAAAAATCATGCATGTTAAAGCGCATACTCAAGCGCGGCAAATCAATATACTCTTTAGCCGCAAGTTCAATTTCAGCGGGTCCCGCTCTTTGAATTACTCCTTGTTTTAATATGTCTTTAAAATTTTTATTCAACGATTTTAACTTTTTGTCCGAAATTTCTTTATTTAAGCGCAATATTGTATCCTGTCCAATATAACGGATAGAATGATATACTTTATAAAAATTATCGGGCGCGGTTTGGCTTTGCCGGTCTGAACCAAGGTCAGCATTTCAAAACCCTCATCATGGGTGCCGAATCCTCCGGGAAAAAGTACAGTCGCGTCTGTTTCTTTGACAAACATCAGTTTTCGGGTAAAAAAGTATTTAAAATTAATTATTTTATCTTTTTCGTCAATATAGGGGTTTGCTGATTGTTCAAAGGGGAGTCTAATATTTAAAGCAAATTCTTTTCCTGATTCAGCACCCTTATTGCCAGCTTCCATGACTCCTGGCCCGCCGCCAGTTACGACCATATATCCTTTGGCTGTAATTTTTTTAGCAAACTGTTCTGCCAGTTTGTATTCTGCTGAGCTTTTTTTTGATCTTGCTGAGCCAAATATTATTACTTTCTTAACACTTCGATACGGCGCGAATATTTTAAAAGAATAGCGCAATTCTTTAAGCGTATTGTTAACCATCTTTAAATCAGCCAGATCATTTGACTCCTGACCAAATTTGGCTACTGTGGTTAAAACTGCTGCTGCAGATATTCTGTTTCCAAAGAACTGGACTGCTTAGCAAGTTTATTGATTAAAGTATCGATCTTTTTTTCGCCAATCTCATACTTTTTTAATTTTCTTTTCATTACTGATCCTTTTTTGTCATTTCCAGCCTTTAGCCCATATATTTACATGCCCTTAGTTTAACCTTTGTCATCGGATAAGTCAATTCAAGCTTTGTTGATTAATCGGGTTTAAACCTTATTTTTGCTTTTACAAAATTTTAATTTTCTACTTGCCAAAAAAAACAAATTTAGTAATATATAAAATAAACTAGAAGAAATTTTCATATTTAGAAAGAATTTTCTCAATTTCCTGTGTTATTTTTTTTTAGTTTTATAGTTACTTTTTAGTATTCAGTTAACTCGTTTAAATATACGCAGATACGATAACTGGTTTATTAAGTTAAATTTAGAATTATGGTATGATTATTGCTATCTATGTATTGTAATTTAATTGATCATTTATCTAGTAAAATTTAATTCAAAGAAAGGAGTTTTATAATGCATCACAAATTTTTCTCACTTATTGTTATCATAACTTTAGCAGTAAGCCTTGTAGGCTGCGCGGGAATCGGACAAAAGATTAATCGGCTTTCGATCAGCATGCACAAAGACGAGGTGAGGACTCTGATTGGCAATAATTTTGTTGCTAAAGGATCAAAGGTTAATGCCGACGGAAATGTACTGGATCTTTGGGAAATAACTGATCCAAAAACAAAGGAGACTTATCAAATATTCTTTTTAAATGATAAAGTTTCTCAATGGGGAAGCAGCGAAGATTTAAATTCTTTTCCCGAACTGCATGCGCCAACTTACAAATCAAAAGAATAAACACTAATAGAAAAAGCGGAAAAACGATAAATAAGTTTTTCCGCTTTTTTATTTCCTGAATTTTCTAATTAATCCTAAACTCTGTCCGATCATTTTTATTTACAATAACCTCAATTTCACTTTTTTGATTTTTATGCTCTATAATAACAATGCATTGCTGCCGATCAACTGTGTCCCCATAAGCAGCACAGATATGCGCTGCTTTGCCCAGCAACATCCCTGCTCCCGGCTGGGCTAAAAGCAAACAATATGGACTGGGGATACCTTTAACAGTCAGCAAATAGTCATCTGGAGTGAAATAACTTTCTATTTTTTGATTCTCGACCTGATCTCGGCCTAATATTAGTTTATAAGCATCGCCTAAACGAAAATGCCTACCCACGCTTAATAATTGCAAATCCCTTATTTCCGGATTGCTATTTTTTGCCAGCAATTCTCTTAGTCTGTTTGAAAACCCTTTATCTGTAAGCAAACATCCGCCAGCGGGATTAGGATATTCAATAACCTTAAATCGCGCGGCTAAGGCCATTTGGGGTTTGCGTGATCGGCCGCGGATATTCTCTAGTTTTTCCCGGTCAACAATTCCGCTGATTTCCGGTTTTGTCGGATCAAGTAACTTAGCGCTCAGCGGCCGAAGAATATATTCAGCATAACCTGATGCGCGGGCAACTATTTCTAAAGAGCGCCGGTTTTGCGACATTGGCCGCTCATCCAGGACTTCTCCGGTAAAGATAAAATTATAGCCTTTTTCCCGCATTAACTGGCCTGCTATATTCAGCATCAAGGCATGGCAATCAATACAAGGATTCATCGTCTTACCATATCCATGCTCTGGATTTTTCAGCATCTTAAAATGGGCAGCTGTAATATCCTGAATAATCAGCTTGATCTTAAGGTCCTCCGCGGCTTTTTGGGCAAGGCTGGCTCCAAAAAATGGAGTAACGAAAGATAAACCAGTTACCTCAATTCCTTGAGACTCTAATACTTTTACCGCAAGAATACTATCTAATCCTCCGGATAATAAACCCAGCGCGCGAACTTTTTTCTGCATAAAATTAAAACCTATTTAGCGGCTTATTTCCAAAATCTCGATCACCATAAATCCTGCGGGGATTTTTATTTGTAATGTTTCGCCCACTTTATGCCCGAGCATGCCTTGACCTAATGGGGAGGCAGCGGAAATCTTATTTTTGCTAAAATCCGCTTCGGCTTCTGATACAAGGGTATATTCTTCTATTTCATTATCATTAACTACCCTGATTTTAACCTTTGCCCCGAGTAAAACTTTATCTTTGTCGATATTCTCATTATCAAGGATTCTTGCCCGGCTAAGAGTATTTTCAAGATCTCTGATCCGAGCTTCGTTCAACCCCTGCGCGTCCTTAGCTGAATGATATTCAGCATTTTCTTTTAAATCTCCCAACTCCCGCGCCACACCGATTGCCCGGGAAATTTCATGTCTTTTCTTTTGAACTAATAACTCATGCTCTTTTTTAATTTCTTCATAACCTTCTCTGGTCAAAAATATGTCACCCATAATAAACCCTTTCATTAATAGTTGATAGTCAATAGCTAATGGTCAATAGTTAAAAACTTTCGGTCACAAGGTCACAGGACAATTGCAATTCCTAATTCCTAAGTCCTAATCCCGATTCGCTGCTTTTTTCTGTTTTCTGTTCTCTGCTTTTTCCATGAGCTATTAGCTATGAGCCATAAGTTATTAGCTAAGTTATCTTTCAAATTCTGTAATCTTCTGCCACCAATGACTGCTGTCCCATTTTCTTAAATCTTTCCAAAGTTTTTTCGCGCTTTTTGTTTTTAAAAAACTCGGGGCTTTTTTGAAAAACAGTTTTGCTTGGGTATTACCTTGATCTGAATATTCTTTTGCCTGCATCAAGCATTCAAAGATATCCGCGTCCCGAGCAATAATACTCTCCAAATTTTCCTGTTTAATGTATTGTTTGCGCCAATCAGCCATTTCACTGCTGATTGATTTTGGCAAATTTTCAATTTGATAAAAAAAAGCTTTATTTTCCGCTTCCCGATAATTCAAATAAGTTGAAGCTACTTTATGCGCGTCATTTATTCTTGCTTCGTGTAAATCATTGAACAAGCACATCATTGTAACGCTATGCGCGTCAGCTTGTTCCATTTTAGCCAGCACGTAGCCGATTACAGCGCAGCGATAGCAATGATCAGCAACGCTTTCCGGATCTTTTATTCCAACCACCCACCAGCCGCTTCGCTTTACTCTTTTAAGCAGTCCGGATTCAGCAAAAAAATCATAAATATTTTCATTTTCTTTGGATTTTTTATTTTTCCTCATCATCTGACCCCTCAATAAAACAGATTAATAAAATGAATAAAAATAACCTAAGCCAAGATGCTTATTTAATCTTGGCTTTGGCTGTATATTTATCACTTTGAGCTGTTAATTATTATATATTAAAACTTATTGATAACAAGTCCGGTTATTGGTTTTGGATAAAAATAAGTTGATTTTTGCGGCATGCGATTTCCAGATAACGCGATTTTTTTAACCTGATCCGCCTTGGTTGTATTGGGGAAAAACACAACTCCCACTTTTTTATTTTTCACGCATTTTACAGCAAATAAAAGATCTCTGGTATATGTTACTTTCTCTTCTTTCTCGGTTTCATTAAGTTTGAAAATATGTTCAAAAACCACTTTATTTAACATGGCAACATCGAGTTTTCGCCATTGTTCAGGAGATTCTTCCATTATTTTATTAAGTAATTTTTTATCTTTCATTTTTAAAACATAAAAATCATCGGCATAACACATGCCCAAAGAAAATCCCGATGCGTCTTTCTGCATTTTAAGCATAGCGTTTAAATCATCAACTTTCGTGATTTTAAAATAATTGTTTAACAAATCTATTTTTTTCTCAAGATCCGGAATATCTTTAACCATTCTATGTGTCGGCATAACGCTCAGGTTCTGTTCATTAAACCCGGTGAAATATACCATTACCCCATCAGCGCCCATCTGCCCGTTTTTAAGAGATTCTTCATGAAAAGATTTTGCTACTTCATAGCGATGATGCCCATCCGCGATAAAAGTCTCTTTTTTGCTCATCAGCTTTTTAACTTTTTCTATCGCTGCTTGATCATCTATTTTCCAGAAACGATGCGTTATTTTTTCACTATCTTTATAGCTTATTTCTGGCTTTTTCTCAGCAAACGGCAATAAGACTTTATCGATTTCGTTTTTATTATCAATATAAAAAGAAAATATCGGACTAAGATTCGCTCTAACCGCCCGGATTAAATTCACTCTATCTACCTTAGGCTTAGCCAGTGTATGTTCATGCGGCAAACAACCTTTTCCTTCAAAATGCATTTTGGCAATAAACCCGATTCTTTTTTTAACAATTCCCTCAAATTGATAGTCCTGAGTATATAAATAAATTGACGGCTTTTCATCCTGAATTAAAACTTGGTCTTTTATCCATTTGGAAAACAATTTTCCTGCTCTTGTATAACGATTATTTTTTTGATTATCCGCGGCTGTTATCTTGCCTAAGATCAATCTTATTACGTTAAATTCATGTTGTTTATACAAATCTTTTTGTTCCTGCTCGGAAATAACATCATAAGGCGGAGCAAAAGTTTTGTTTATATCTTTAACTTTTTTCTTATTATAGCGCAATCCATTAAAAGGTAAAATATCTGCCATCTTTAGCTCCTAGGTTTATTAGCTTATTTTCCTGTAAAACATTTGACCGATTATCCCGCCCAAACTATCATATAATAAATCCATGACACTGGCCGTACGATAGAGCACAAAACTCTGATGCCACTCATCAGTTATTCCATATACAATAACACAAATTATTGCTAAAATGCGAAAGAATTTTTTAAAGTTTTCAGTTTGAGAATTACTAAATGCTCTTGCCCACAAAAAACCAAAAATAGCATATTCTATAGTGTGCGCCAGCTTATCCACTGAAAATACAGGTTCAAGCTGCTTGGGGAATCGGGAAATCGATGACAGGATAAAGATCAAAATTGCCCAACTTATTACAGGCAGCCAGTATAAACGAAAATGCCTGCCCATATTATTTTTTATCTTTCTCTTTGCTCTGAGACTTATTTTCTACTTTACTCTCAGCAACTGGTTTAGCTGTTTCGCTTTTTTCAGCGGTTTCTTTTTTTGTAGAATCTTTTCCTATATTATTTTGAGGAGATCTTCCTCCTGATCCGGCTGTATCTGTGCGCTTATAATCAGTTTCATAAAACCCTGAGCCTTTAAAGATAATCCCCATGCCCGCGCCAATATGTCTTTTCGCTGTATTTTTTCCGCATTCAGGACATTTCTTAATCGGGTTCTCGCTCATTTGCTGAAACAGCTCAAACAGATACCCGCAAGATAAACATTCATAATCATATGTAGGCAATTAAATCATCCTTTCTAAATCAATCTCGTTTTTACTTAAATGCTTTTTTAATTTTCTGAGCTATAGATTCGTTGGATATATCCTCACCTGTAAGCTTAGCATATTCAAGTAAAGATTTTTTCTGGCTTGGGTTAAGGTTTGTCGGAACCTGAACTCTGACTTTTACAAACTGATCCCCTTTACCGTGACCGCGAAGATCCGAAAATCCCTTGCCGGAAACTCGAAATATCTTTTCGCTGGGAGTTCCCGCGGGAATCTTCATTTTAATTTTAGACTCATAGAGCGTGGGTACTTCAATTTCAGTTCCCAACACAGCCCCGACAAAGCTAATCGGAACAGTACAGTATATATCGGCATTATTCCGCTCGAATGTTTCATGTTTTTTAAGCCGGATTAAAATATATAAATCTCCGTTCGGCCCATTTTTATCTCCGGCTTCACCTTCGGAGCGTACGCGTAAATGTGAACCATTGTCCACGCCAGCAGGAATTTTAACATTTATTTTCCGGTCTATCGAAACTTTTCCCCGGCCTTGACATTTTTTACAAGGAGTGGTTATAATCTGGCCTTGGCCATGACAACTATCACATGTTCTGGCAATTGTGAAAAATCCCGCTGATTGTCCGATTTGTCCGCTGCCTTTACAAGCAGGGCAGGTAATTTTCTTTGTGCCAGGAGCAGCCCCTTCGCCATTACAGTCGCTGCAGGATTCTCCGCGGCGGATTGATATTGTTTTTTCTATTCCTAAGGCCGCTTCTTCAAAACTAATCTCTAACTGATATTCCAGATCAGCACCGCGTCTTGGACCTCTTTGTGAACGCCGGCTGCCGCCTCTGCCGCCAGAAAACAGTTCATCAAAAATCCCGCCGCCAAAACCCATTTCCTCAAAAATAGAACCAAAATCAGCGCCTTTAAATATATCTTCTGAGCTATATTGATTATTTATTCCGGCATGACCAAAACGATCATATTGAGCACGCTTATTATCATCAGACAGTACTGCATAAGCTTCTGATATTTCTTTAAATTTTTCTTCAGACTCTTTACGCTTTTCAGGCTCAGCCCTGTCTGGATGATATTTCATTGCCAGTTTTCGATAACTTTTTTTAATTTCCTCAACTTCAGAGCCCTTGCTAACACCTAATATTTCATAATAATCGCGATTAGTCATTTTTTTATCCTAACAATATTAATAAGCATAAAACAGACAGTAGCTAATAAGCGATATATAACATGTTTGCTGTATTAGCTACTGTCTCTTGGTTAGTTAGTTTATTTCTTCTCGTCTTCTACTTTATACTCAGCATCAACCACATCTTCTTTGGCTTTCTGATCTGACTGGCTATCTTCTTCCTGTTGTGCCTGTCCGCCAGCTGCCTGAGCCCCGGCTTGCGCCTGTTGCTGAGCGGCCTGAGCTTTATATATTTCTTCGGCCAAGGAATGTGCTGCTTTTGAAACTTCTTCTATAGCTGTTTTTATTTTCTCTATGTCTGTTCCTTTTGATACTTCTTTAAGCTCAGCTAATTTTTTCTCAATATTTTCTTTATCTTCTTTTTTTACTTTATCGCCAAAATCTTTTAGCGATTTTTCAGTGCTATAAACCAGATTTTCTGCCTGGTTACGAGTTTCTACTTCTTCCTTTTTCTTTTTATCTGCTTCAGCAAAAACCTCCGCGTCTTTTACCATTTTGGCAATTTCTTCTTCTGAGAGTTTTTTCGGAGCAGTAATTTTTATTGACTGTTCTTTACCTGTACCAAGGTCCTTAGCCGCGACATGCACTAAACCATTCGCGTCAATATCAAAGGCAACTTCTATTTGCGGAATACCGCGTGCCGCCGGAGGAATGCCAACCAGATTAAATCGGCCAAGCTCCACATTATCGTTTGCCATCTGGCGTTCACCCTGCAATACTCTGATTGTTACTTCTGTTTGATTGTCAGCCGCGGTTGAGAATATCTGGCTCTTTTTCGTAGGAATTGTTGTATTGCGCTCAATTAATTTTGTGCAAATACTGCCCAGAGTTTCGATTCCCAGTGATAAAGGAGTAACGTCAAGCAACAAGATATCTTTTACATCACCTTTGATAATTCCAGCCTGAATAGCCGCGCCCATGGCAACGCATTCCATTGGGTCAACTCCACCTTCAATTTTTGTGCCAATAACGCTTTCGACAAATTTCTGGACAATCGGCATCCGAGTCGGACCGCCAACCATAATTATTTTATCAATCTTGTTGACCAGAATTTTAGAATCAGCAATTGCTTTTTCAATCGGACCACGACAGCGCTCAACTATCGGATTGATCAGATCTTCCAATTTAGCTCGGCTGATATTTAAAGTAAGATGTTTTGGTCCAGTTGCATCTGCAGTAATAAACGGCAGATTAATATCTGTAGCCAAAGCTCCGGAAAGTTCAATTTTTGCTTTTTCCGCGGCTTCTCTTAATCTTTGCACAGCCATTTTATCGCCACGCAGATCAATACCGCTTTCTTTTTTAAACTGATCAGCAATGTAGTCAATTAACACATTATCCATATCAGTACCGCCAAGATGGGTATCACCATGTGTGGATTTTACTTCAAATACCCCATCGGCCATTTCCATGATTGTTACGTCAAGAGTACCGCCGCCCAGATCAAAAACCAGAATTTTTCGTTCTTTGCCTGATTTGTCCAATCCATAAGCCAGACAAGCTGCTGTTGGCTCATTTATAATTCGTAACACTTTTAAGCCAGCGATCTGACCTGCATCTTTGGTTGCCTGCCTTTGATTATCATCAAAGTATGCCGGGCAAGTAATAACCACTTCTTCCACTTTGTCGCCCAAATAAGCTTCCGCGTCTTCTTTTATTTTCTGCAAGATGAAAGCTGATATCTGCTGCGGAGTATACTTATTTCCATGAGCTTCAAAATGGTAATCAAGTCCCATTTTTCTTTTAGCTGCCTGAATGGTTCCTTGTGCATTTATCGAAGCCTGACGACGTGCTGGCTCGCCAACCAATCTTTGTCCATCTTTTGTAAAAGCAACAATAGATGGAAAAGCCTTCCCGCCGCCAACTGTTGTTCCTTCTGCTGAAGGAATTATCACTGGTCTTCCGCCTTCTAATATCGATGCCGCTGAATTAGATGTACCTAAATCAATTCCAATTACTTTTGCCATTTTTCCTACCTCCCTATTTTATAGTTTAAGTGTGATTATGTTCTTGTTATTATTCTTTTGCTTTAGCAACTTTAACTTTTGCCGCTCTTAAAACCCGGTCGTTCAAAAGATATCCTTTCTGAAACTCCTCGACTACAGTATTTTCGGGATATTCATCTGTTTCAACCTGTAACATTGCTTCATGAAAAGCCGGATCAAACAACTTCCCCACTGCTTCTATTTCCACAACTCCCTTTTCTTTTAATAAATCAAGCAAATGCTTTAATATCATCTCGACACCTTTATGCAAAACATCAAAGTCTTTTGTTTGATCCGCAGATGCAAACGCACGTTTAAAATCATCAACAAACGGAATTAATTGACTAATTATTTGATCATTTGCATACTTGATAAAATCAATTTTATCCCGTTCAAGCCGTTTTCTTGAATTTTCAAAATCAGCCTGAATCCGCAGCATTTTTTCCAAAGCTTTAGCCGCATTGTCACGGCTAAGCAATAATTGATCATATTCAGCTTTAGGAATTGATATTATTTGTTCTTCAGCATTTTCATCATTATTTTTTTCCTGATCATTGACCGCATCTTCTTTCTGATCAGATTCTTTATTAATTTCATTCTCTTTCTTTTTATTCATAATAAATTTCCCTTAAAAACTGTATCGGTTTAAAGCATCACTAAGCACTTCAGAAACATATCGGACAAGAGCAATTGCCTTTCCATAATCCATACGTTTTGGACCGATAATCCCCAAGCCGCCAACTGTTTTATCATCAAGCGCGTAGCTGCTCATAATTATTGTACAATTATTTCCCATATCATAAGGATTTTCCTGTCCAATAAAAACCCTTATTTTTTTTGTATTATCAGTCTCGCTTATAATATCATTGAGCATGTCAACAAGCCTGATTTTTTGATCCAAAACTTTAATTAAAGAACGAATCATCCCAGCGTCTTCAAAATCAGGAAAATCAAGAATATTACTTATTCCTTCAAGATAAAAACGCATACTGTCATCAATAAGCGAACTTAAATTAACCAGATCAATCGCTTGCTGTAAAACCTGAAAAAAAGAATCTCTTTGCTGGATCATCATCTTCCGCAATTTCATTTTTACGTGAGATAATGGCACATCTTCCAGCTGCTCATTCATAAAATTCTGAATTCTTACTAGCTGCTGTTTGTCAATTTGTGAATCAAACTGCACTACCGCGCTTTTAGTCATGCCTGTATTGGCAATTAAAGTAACGCAAACTTTTTTAGAATCCAGCAAAGTAAATTGTATATGTTTAAAAGCCGTTCTATTGATTTCCGGCTGCGACACCACTGCCGCATAGCTTGTCATGCTCGATAACAACTTAGATGTCTTGCTCATTACTTCTTCTAAAGCAATATGATTACTTAAATACTCATTATTAATAAATCCCTGCTCCTGGGGCGTAAGCCCGGAATACTTAATCAGCCGGTCAACATAATAACGATAGCCTTTATCAGTAGGAATTCTGCCCGCTGATGTATGTAAATGAGTTATCATTCCCTGTTCTTCTAAATCAGCTAATACATTTCTCACTGAAGCCGGACACAAAGCTATTTTATATTTATTACAAATAGTTCTTGAACTAACAGGACTACCTGTTGAAATATAATTATTAATTACAATTCTTAAAATTGTTTCTCTTCTTAGATCTACATCTACTTTCAAGTCTTCTCCGCTTTAGCACTCTCTACGTAAGAGTGCTAATATATTAACATGAGGCTTAAATTTCTGTCAAGAGCTTTTTTGCTATTTGCACAGGCAGCCTTACTTTTAGCGAAATACCATCAGGCAGATGCTCAAAATTAAGCACCTTGCCTTGCTCATAAATAGTATTCAATATATTCATTTGATTATGTTTGATATAAAATTCACTAATCGTAGACTCGCTGAATAATAAATCCTCAATAACTTTTAAAAGCTTACCCATATTTAGATTGTTTTTAGCAGACACAGCTACGCAGGGATTAAATCTTCTTTTTAAACGCTCAATTAAGCTGGGATTATCAATAATGTCTATTTTGTTAAAAGCATAGACAATGGGAGTATCTTGCACCTTTAGCTGGCCTAGAACTTCCCAAATAGCATCATTATGCTGGTAAACAAGATCATCAGAAACATCCAAAACTACAACTATTAACTGCGCGTCTTTTACTGCTTCAAGCGTTGCCTGAAAAGCTTCGATTAAATCATGCGGCAGTTTATGCAAAAATCCAACGGTATCAGATAGCAGAATTTTTAATTTACATCCCGGCAAAGCCACTTGTTTGGTAACAGGATCTAGTGTACTAAACATTTCATTTTTAATTTTCACACTTGCGCCAGCCAAAGCATTTAGTAATGTTGATTTGCCGGCATTTGTGTATCCAACCAAAGCAACTGTGGACAAAGAATTATCCAAGCGTCTTTTTCTTAACTGCAAACGTCTTTTGCTTAAAATTTGGATCTCTTTTTTCAGGCGATCAATTCGCGTCCGAATCCGACGTCTATCAATTTCAAGCTTTTGTTCGCCTGGACCGCGAGTACCGATACCACCGCCCAACCTGGATAAAACAACACCCTTACCTGATAAACGCGGTAAAAGATATTGCAGCTGAGCAAGCTCTACCTGGACTTTTCCCTCGCTGCTTCTTGCATGCTGCGCGAATATATCCAGAATTAATTGAGTGCGATCAATTATTTTAATCCCGATTATTTGTTCAAGATTTCGCTGCTGAGTAGGAGTTAAGTCATTATTAAAAATAACAGTTTGCGCCTTAGATTCTTTTACTAATTCAGATAATTCCTCAATCTTGCCTTTACCTAAATAGGAATAGGGTGTTGGACTTTTACGGTTAACAAGCATTTGCCCAACAATCTGGCCTTTTACTGTGCCGATTAAAAGCGCCAGCTCCTGCGATGATTGCGCTAAAGACCAATCATCGACAATATGCCGATTTTCAGTGATATTTACTGTAACAGTAATAATTTTTTCCATACAGGGTATTATATTACACTGCCTGCCTATGTCCAGCAAAACTTTGACTAATATATTTATATGATCAGCCTATCTTTGCTCAAACATTAGAAATCGGATTTTAAAAAATCGGCTTTAATCTGAATATAAAACAGGAGGTTAGAAGGAAGAAAAAATCTGCTTTTCTCTTAAAGCATCAACAAGCATAATAATAGAAATAAAAAACAAATAACAAATTAAAACCATGTAGGCAACTTTAAAGAATGTATCTTTATGAAAACAATACACAAAAGTCGATTTAGAAAAATCAGCATTAAAAAGTTTTCTTGTGTCTCGCATACTCTCCTTTAATGTCTTAAAACTTATTTATATCTTTTTAAATCTTATTAATTATACCACATCAAACTGATTATTGCAAAATAAAAATCATAATTGTTTTAAAAGGTGTGATTAGTGCAACTTATTTATCTGTTTGAGTTTAAAGTTAAGGACAAAAGATTTTCACTAATGTTTTCCCCAATATATTCACAATTTATCCTCCATTGCCAATTACCATGAGCAATACCAGGAATATTCATTCTATGCTCTTGTCCTAGATTCAGGATATCCTGAACCGGGATAATTACAAGATTCGCTACGGAATCCATTAAAAGCTTGATCAGGACCCAATTTAAGTCCTCAACAGAAACCTCCGCCTTTAGATATTCAAAAAGTCTTTTTTTGTCTTCAGGTGACAGTTCCTGCTCAAACCAACCCCTTAAAGTATTATTATCATGAGTCCCTGTATATGCTACGCAGTTTTCAATATAATTATGCGGCAAATAAGGATGCTTTACCAGCTCTTCATAAAAAGCAAATAAAAGAATCTTCATCCCTGAAAAGGAAAAGTCTTTCATTGTCTGCCTCACTGCATCAGTAATAATTCCCAGATCTTCAGCTAAAATCGGCAGATCAGGAAATTCATTCACCAACCTGCTAAAAAAATCCCTTGCCGGAGCATTAACCCAATGGCCGTTAATCGCGGTTTCCTGACCAGCAGGCACCTCCCAAAAATCAACAAAACCCCGA
Source organism: Candidatus Omnitrophota bacterium (assembly GCA_018817585.1). Classification (GTDB taxonomy): domain Bacteria; phylum Omnitrophota; class Gorgyraeia; order B26-G9; family B26-G9; genus JAHITE01. The sequence continues at coordinate 57,242 of JAHITE010000007.1, read as the reverse complement.
AAATGATCAATTCTTATCAGATCGAAAAGTTTAAGATTATGCTCGACTCTTTGCAGCCACCAAGCATAATCTAGTTCTTTTAGTTTATCCCAATCATATACCGGGTTACCCCATAGTTGTCCGGTTTTACTAAAATAATCCGGCGGTACTCCTGCTAAAAATTCAAGTTTTTTCTCCTGATTAAGTTTAAAAATTTCTGAATTTGTCCAAACATCCACGCTGTCATAGGTCACATAGATAGGAATGTCCCCTATTATTCGCACATTTTTTTGTTTGGCATATTTTTTTAAATTATTCCATTGTTTATAAAATAAATACTGGAGAAACTTTTCTTTTAATATGCTGTCTGCCTTGGATTCTCTTAATTCCCGCATGGCCTGCTGATTACGATCTCTGATTTCAATTGGCCATTCACTCCAGCACTTTTGTTCGAAATGAGCTTTAAAAACCATGAAGTCAGCAAAGTCATTCAGCCAAAAAGCATTATCTCCACAGAAATTTTTGAAATTATCATCAAGCCCGACTACCTTAAATTGCTCAAAAGCTTTTGCGAAAATTTCAGATTTAGCATCACTAACCGCATAATAGTCAACTTTATCTTGAACAATTCCAGCAAACACTGCTAAGTCTTTTTCTTTAATTAATCCATCCTCTACCATAAGCTTTGGACTTATCAATAAGGGGTTTGCCGCAAAAGCAGAGGCACTGCTATAAGGAGAGTTTCCGCTGATTAAATTTGTCGGATTAAGCGGTAATATTTGCCAATAACTTTGTTTTGTTTTTTCTAAAAAATTAATAAATTCAAATGCTTTAGGACCAATATCCCCAATTCCAAACTTTGAGTTTAGACAACTAATATGTAATAATAATCCACTTCCCCTTTTAGGCATTACTCCCCCTGAAATTTTAGTTATTGAAATATTATTTAACCTCTAATTGAAAGCATATTTCCTAAAGCATTGAAATTCACACACCATCTTTTTGCTTCTTTATCGTCTTGTTTTGATTTTGCGTTCATTCTGTCAAACTGTTCTTTTCTTATGAAAAAATATATATTTTGAGCTTCCCATATGCGCAAGGGCAGATCTAGAGGCCTTAGAACCTTGAAAATATTTTCAATAGTTTTCATCTGCATAAAGTCCCCAGGATTCACCTTAAATTCTTCCATCAATTTGGTTATCCGCTTACTGGCTATAAACCCAATTGTCTGTTTATCGATCTTAAGACACCAGCGCTTTGCTTGTTTTACTGTTTCAATAAGGTTTTTTATTTCTATATGTTCAGCTTCTAAAATTTTTCTAATATCTGTATTAAAAATAAATTCAAATGTGTTTAAGAAAACAGTTGGCATAGGCATGCCATTTTCTTTTATTGCCAGCAGAATCGGATAATGATTTTCTTTTACATGTCTAAATGATATTTCTATTTCGTTAAGCGCCTTATCCAGTATTTTATTCAAAACCTGTCTCTGGTCATCTTTAAACAAGTTTGCTATTGAGCAGTCATGAGTTCCGAAATATTGATCAAGCAATGTAATTATTTCGGGAACATCGCTTTTTTCAAAAGCCTGGCTTATATCATTACGCATCTCTGAAAAAATATTCATGTTTAATGCTTCAGCAACTCCGCCAAAAATAATGTGATCTCCTAAATGTAATATGGCATAGCTGAATTCGCCCTGCTCCAAGGTTATGCGGGAAATAGTTTTTACTGTACCCATAACCATCTGCTGTTTTCCGACAGTCATCTTTTCGTGTTCAATACTAATACTGTTAACTGTATATGAATACACATTGTCAACACCCGCATAGTCATGAAAAATCGAAGAAACCGCGTAGTGAGCAGCGACTCTTTTTAAATCAAGACAAGTGGGCTTGATTATTTTATTGTATATTTTTGCTCCGTCTTCATATTCAGCTATATTGCTCTTTGCTTCTTTTAATATTTCCAGATATCCTTGTTCTAAATCAAGACCGCTGACTTCTTTTGCTAGTTGAATCGCCCGACAAGCGTACTGGATTACCTGGATAGTTTCTATTCCGGAAAGATCATCAAAGAACCAGCCGCAGCTGGTGTACATAAGCATTGCATGACGCTGCATTTCCAGCATTTTTAATAAATTGTTTTTTTCTTCCTCAGATAAATCTTTATTGAAATTATTTACAATAAAACCTAAGATGTTTTCAGGGGAACGATTAAGCAATACGGATATGTATTCATTGCGCACTTTCCAGCAATCGGATGTATATTTGGACATTTCCTTTTCATATATTTTTACCAGCTTATCCCGCAGCCAATCCATTGCCTGGCGCAAAGGGGTCCGCCACTTCTGATTCCAGGATGAGTTTGTGTTTACATTACATCCGCAATCAGCATACCATCTTTGAACACCATGAAAACAGCTCCAGGACGAGTCTTCAATAATTTGAACTTCGTATTCAGGAGGGAATTTTTCTAAGTACTGCCCGTATATAGTTATCTTTGCTAAGTTATTATCAATTATATGAGAATAACCATAAGCTAAGGCCATTTCTCCATAATTATGATGGTGCCCATAGGTCTCCCCATCAGTAGCAATATGCACAAGCTGCGGAGCATCGCTGTCTGAGGAAAATGTTCCAATTAATCTGTTTGCAAATTTCACGCCGCTTTTTAATAAATCTCCAAAAGCAACCTCTTGAGAAACCGGACCATCGTAAAAGAAAATACTAATTTCTCTCCCTGTCTGAAGCTTGCACAGGTAAACCTTTTTAGGGTCAATTTTGCCTTCGCTAGCATCCTGCCAATGCTCTGTTCCTATTTTTCTAAAACTACGCGCCTGATAAGGAGAAAGTATTGTGAATTTAATTCCTTGTTGGGCTATAATATCAAGGGTTTCAAAATCAACTGCTGTTTCAGCTAACCACATGCCTTCAGGAAAACGATCAAATCTGTGAACAAAATCTTTTATTCCCCATAATATTTGGGTAAGTTTATCACGGCTGTTGGCTAGCGGCATTATCATATGATTATATACCTGAGCAATTGCTGCTCCATGACCGCCAAAGCTTTCTTTACTCTGTGTATCTGCAGATAAAATAGCTTGGTAATTCTCAGGTCTCTTTTTTTCCATCCAAGAAAGAAGCGTAGGCCCAAAATTAAAGCTTATCTTTGCGTAATTATTAACAATATTAAGGATTTTATCTTCCTTAGCTAAGATTCTTGAAGCCCCATTAGGCGCATAGCATTCAATTGTTATTCTCTCATTCCAATCATGATAAGGATAAGCTGAATCCTGAATTTCTATTTCCTCTAACCAAGGATTTTCTCTGGGTGGCTGATAGAAATGTCCATGCACACATAAATAACGATTCACTTTACCCCCTCCTTGTAAAATAAAAAACTCTCCAAATTAAATATAAAATCACCTGATATATCGCTATTCGACCAAATACGTATATTTATTACATATATTATTCTTTCATATTATACCATCTTCTTCAAAAAAACAACTTCACTTTTCAAAAACAAAAACATACTATTTTGCATTACAAATTTAAAAACTTATTATATTATCACAAGATTATAAATTCTGAAAAAGTTGAAAAATACGCCACTGAAAATGGTACAGTAGTTAGGGTATACGCCATAGGCCGTACTTCTTTGATATTAAAACCATTATTTATTTCCAGAATTTAATTTTGCATAAAACAGTGGAGAGGGAAAGCGGTTAGAATAAAACAAATTCTTCTAAATCAATTAAGTGAAAATTATAAATCCAATTCAAATTCTGTCTTATTATCCTGTCTTGAATCATTCCATTTTTTATAGCAATGATCTATAAGGCATTGCTTTTCAACAGGATCAATTTGATCTAAATGAATACCTATATCATATTTATGCTGAGTACTAGCATTATTTTCTTTTACCCAAACAACTTTTCCTGCTGAAAAAAACGGCATAATTGTCTCTGGAAATATCATTTCACATTCAATTATTTGTCCTAAATCTACTTTTTTGTTTATAGTAGCTTTAAATCCGCCTCTGCTAAAATTATCAGTACTTAAAACTCCTTGTATATCACTATTACGGACCTGAAATTCGCCACTAATATCGGTATTAAAACGCATATGTTTTCTTCTCTCATCTACCATCAGTTACCTTCCTTTTTTCATAGATCAAAAGATCGCAGAGCAAATGCTACTTAAACTGATTAAGTATAGCATAAATTTTCTAATTTACAAGAGAAGACTACAGAGAAGACTACAGAGAAGACTGGAGAGGAATCCCTTTAATTTTATATTTAAAATTTTAAATCAAAGGACGGCAAGCGCATCATTTACAATCTCATCCATAAGTTCTTTAACTGTAATTATTTTTTTAATTCTATAAACATTGCTGCCGGCAAACACAACGGCATCATCAATTTTTCCAATAACCGCGTTAAATAGGGCTTTGGCTATACAGTAAGGCACTGATGAAGGGTCACAAGTTTTTAAACATCTATACCCGCATTTAACCAATTCTTTTTTTCCGCCAACTACTTTTTTGATTAATGCGGTCTTCAGCGATCTTCCAGGCATACCAACAGGACTTTTAATGATTTCAATATCATCCTCGGTCGATTCAATATATAATTTTTTAAATTCATCAGAAACTGAGCATTCTTTTGTTGCGACAAAACGAGTAGCCATTTGTATCGCGCTCACTCCTAACTTAAAAAAACGAGCCGCATCCTGCCCGGTATATATCCCCCCAGCAGCAATAACTGGAATCTTCTGCTTATATTCTTTTTCAAATTCAGCTACAATTTTTAAAACTTCAATAACCATTGTTTCTAATACCTGCTCTTTAGGCGCTATCAGTTCCTCGAAACTAAAACCAAGATGTCCACCAGCCATAGGCCCTTCGACAACAATAGCATCAGGCAGACGATTATATCTTTTTTTCCAGGTTTTAATAATTAATGCTGCTGCTCTAGGTGAAGAAATAATCGGAATAATTTTAATAGATGTTCCTTCAACAAACTCGGGTAGTTTAATCGGCAAACCTGCGCCGGAAACTATAAAATCAGCTTTTTCCTTAGCAGCTGTTCTTGCCAAGTCCTCATAATTAGTAACAGCGACAAGTATATTAACTCCCACAACCCCTGTAGTTAATTGTTTTGATTGGCGAATTTCTTTTTCCAGTCCTTCACGAGAAGCTTTAATAAAATTGGTTTCGTTTTCTGCTGAATTATATCCCAACCCAACACTAGCTATTGTTCCTGCCCCGCCATAGTTGGCCACTGCACTTGCTAAAGAAGCTGTTGATACGGCAACTCCCATTCCACCTTGCACGATCGGTACATCAACTTTTAGATCTCCGAGCATAAGGGGGCTTAATTTTTTTAACATTTTAACCTATCTTTCTGATTGTTATATTTAAATCATTTTAGCAAGATTATATTTGTTGAGTCAAGTATATATTACTAATCCTCAACCACACCTTACAACCCAAAGCATAAATATAAAACCCATAGTTAAATGGGGTGGATGAGGGGACTCGAACCCCCGGCCTCATGAACCACAATCATGAGCTCTAACCAACTGAGCTACATCCACCATACGCCATTAATCTTAATCCAAAAACTCAATTATAGAGCGCGGGGACTCTCATCCTGTTAAATTGGCGTCCCTGGGGCGATTCGAACACCCGGCCCACTGCTTAGAAGGCAGTTGCTCTATCCATCTGAGCTACAGGGACATTTTTAGGAACTAAGGACAGCAAAATGGTAAGCTAAAAGCAAATCCTTTAAAGTCCTTATCCCCAAACTCTACAATTATTTTTTGGTCGGGGCAGGTGGATTCGAACCACCGACTTCTTGGTCCCAAACCAAGCGCTCTAAGCCAAGCTGAGCCATGCCCCGAAGAAAACCATATCAATATTAAAAGTGTAGAGAAAATATATAATTCTCTACACTTAAGTGCTTTAATTTAGTATTAAAATATACTATTTTTTTCGATCAGCTGTTTTTATTTTTTGTGCAGGTTTTACTATACTTAAAGAAATAAGGACATTTTTTTCTTTACCCTTCTTATCCTTTTCCTTACGATAAGTTGCTAAAATTATTGCTCCAGGTTCTATCTGTTGAAGTGAAACTTCAACAGATTCACCCTTTTTATCCTTAATTACAATCGATGATTCTCCACGAGCCTTTAATTCAGTATATTCCACATTTCCAACGACCCCAAAAACATTCTGAGCTTTAGACCCCATTCCAACTGAAGGCAATGTAATTACCGCATCTTCAGCCAATACAGATGAGCAATTAAATATACTTAAACATAATGAGAGCACAAAACAATACCCAAGAATTTTTTTCATCATTTTCCCTCCCTGATGAGTCTACAATCTCTAACCTAGTGTATCTATACATTATAGAGATTTTAGGTGATTACGGCATTAAATCTCTGATTGCGTTTCAGTATTTCTAGCTAATTCTACCAAAATTAGTAATATTAAGCTTAAATTAATTTACAATATTATACAAAAAAGTTATGTAAAGTATAGCATTATTTAAAACTAACGTCAAGAAAATAGAAATAGTTACAACAAGTTTACAACAAGCTTAAAAAATTTATTCTAAAACTGTCTTTTCCAGAATAAATTAACTCTATCATCGTCTGGATCAACTCTTAAATCAAGTTTATAACGATTAAGGTATGGGTCATCCAAATGGTTAACCCACTCAAAACAATCTACTCCCTTGCTTAATAATTCTGAAATCTGAGGCACATAATATTCATCCAGCGCTACCCTTAGTGTTTCTGGAGTTATTTTTCTCTTTTCAGGATATTTATCATTTTTTTCCTCTGGCTTATTCATCGTAACCTGCCAGGATGATGAAACATAAGATTGAGGAGTTGGAGGATTTTTTTCAATATCAGCCCCATTAGCAAATGCAGAAACTGTAATAATAAAAAAAAGATATCCAAAAACAACCTCAGTACTAATTTTTTTCAGACTAGTTTTAATCATAAAGTTTTATATGAACTCCATAATCTAATTTTAATCATTATAGCATAAAAAAGCAATAATAATATATTTACTTAACATCACTTGCTCTTAATCTTTGCTTCATTATCTCATAACAAAAAACTGCTGTAGCAACAGCAGCATTTAAAGAAAGCTCTTTCCCTGGCATAGGCAAGGTAAGTTTATAATCTAAATGATTGAGCAATCCCTGTCTTATCCCCTTATCTTCAGCCCCAATGACTAAACACAGAGGAAAGGGAAATTTAAAATTAGTCATATCTTCTCCATCCTCAAGAACACTACCAGCCACCCAATATCCAGCATCTTTAGCTGATTGAATTGCCGATATAAGGTTGGTTACCTGAACTATTGGAACATAATTTTCACCTCCACAGGCAACTCGCAAAACAGTTTCATTAATGCTTGCAGTTCTATGCTTAGGAATAATCAAAGCAAAATTACCAAAACATGCCACAGTCCTCAGAATTGATCCGAGGTTTTGGGGATCTGTAATATTACTTAAAGCAATCAAAACATACTTATCAGGCTTACTTTGTTTTAAAATATCATCTAAATCTTCATAACAAAATTCAACAACCTGAGCAATAACTCCTTGGGTATTCGCGTCTTTTGCCATAATCAGAAAATCTTTATCCTGCAAAAATATATACGGTATTTTTTTTTCATTAGCTATGATTTTCATTGCAGATAAGTCACATTTTTGATTGAAAAATATTTTTTTAATACTATTTGGATTTGATTTTAAACGTTCTGCAACTTGGTTTTTCCCATAAAGATTCATAGCATACCTCTATTAAATTAGCAAATTAGCGGTTTATTTTTAAAAATGTTTCCTATTGTCTTTAAATGATTATTTTAATATGGGCAGGAATGCTTGAGCAACTTTAAAATATATAATTAATCCTATGATATCAACCACACTGGTTGTAATCGGGCCTGCCAAAACTGCAGGGTCTAAACCCATTTTTTTTGATATAAAGGGCAATGAAACCCCCGTGCAAATAGCCAGTAAAACTACGAGAAACATCGTGACCCCCACAACTAAACCAATAATAACCTCTCCCTGGAGAAGAATAGCCCGGACAAAAGCCACAATTCCTACTATAAGCCCCATTAATAACGCTGTCATAAGTTCCAGTTTTATGACACGTTTTACATTATCAAACGACACATCGCCTGTAGCCAACCCCCTAATTACTGTGATGGAACTCTGAGCCCCGGCATTTCCCCCTGTATCCAAAATCATCGGAATAAAAAAGACTAGAGCAACAACACTGCTTAATGTATCTTGAAATGTTTTCAGAACAGTCCCGGTCAAGAAATCAAACACAAGCAAAAACATCAGCCATCCTGCCCGACGACTTATCAGTTCTTTAACAGTCGCTGTGGCATAACTAATAATTTCCCCTTCACCGGGAGTCATTTTACCGACTTCATAAATCGCTTTATTTGCTTCTTTTTCCATAACATCAACGATATCATCAATCGTAATTACCCCGATCAATTCTTCATTTTCATCCACTACCGGAGCGTCGATCAAATCATATCGTTTAAAAAGCTGCGCTACTTCGTCATCAGGAGAATATTCATTTATTTTAATAAAATCCGTACTTTCCATAATATCTTTAATCAACATATCCGGCGGAGCTTTAATCAAATCCTGCAATTCAACAACCCCTAGAAGTTTATGTTCAACATCAGTAACATATATGGAACTGATATCTGAATCATCATCAAAACTTAATGTATCCTGCAGCTTCAGAATAGCCGCTCTAGCAGTAATTTCCTTTCGAAGCTCAATATAGTCAGTAGTCATTATTGCCCCTGCAATACCCTCTTCATAAGTCATCAATTCTCTAACATCTTCAACCTCTTCTTTTTTCATGAGTTTAAAGAATTTCTTGATCACTTTAGGAGGTAGATCTCTAAAAAGATTAGCTCTATCGTCAGGGGACATTTCATTAAGGACTTGGGAAACTTCAGTATTACCTAAATTATCTAAGAGAAATGATTGTTCTTCAAACTGCAAAGACTCAAAAACATCTACAGCCAGACGTGTCTTTAGAAGTTTAAATATCAGCATTTTTTCTTTAGAGGAAAAGTCATTCCAGCGTTCAGCTATATCTATCGGTGGAATTTTTGATATGATCTCCTTGACCTCAGAAAAGTTCTTTGCGTTTATTAACTCTCTTAATTCCGGGACAAAAAGAGCAGTCACGTTCATTGAGTTTTTTTTATTTTTTTTAGTCATAAGTCTCATTCAGATTAAGTGAATATTTATTTATTTATTTATTTATTTATTTTTTGTTTGTTTTGACAAAAAACTCTATAATTAAATAATGTCAAAGTAATTACTTTTTCTGCGGTTTTAGAGACGGCCCTGGATTCGTCCATTGCAACTTACCCGCAACTGCCTCAGCAACATTAGTAAAATGATCCGCGATCTTTTCAAAATTACTAACAATATCTAGAAAAATAATTCCAGACAAAACTTTACATTTACCTTTAGACAAACGTTTTATATGATTTTCTCTTAATTTGAGAGTGATCGAGTTTACCTTTTCTTCCATTTCTAAAACAACCCCAGCATCTTTTATATCATCAGTATCCAAACACTTTATAGTAGCTTGTGCCATTGCATCCACTAATTTAAACATTGATTTTATATCAGCTAATGCATCTGTAGAAAAAGGCAGATTATTAACTATTTTTCGCTCCGCTAGCTCTTTAAGGTTTTCCGAATGGTCACCAACCCTTTCGATATCGTTAACGCTATGAAGTAGAGAAGGAATTTTATTAGCAATAGCAGGTGAAAGTTCTTTTTGCATTATTTCCATCAAATAATTAGTAATTCCTTCCTGTAAACTATCTACAGCTAACTCTTTTTTACTTACAAATGCAAGCAGTTTTATATCATTTTCAAAAAAACCATTCATCGCGTCATCAATCATCTCGCGAGTAAGTTCTGCCATTCTCATGGTTTCTTTCATTGCTGCTTCAAAGGCAGCAATAGGCGTAGCTAATAAATGTTTTTCCAAAAATTTTGGTTGAGTGTCGACAATTACATCTTTACCAGGCAAAACTTTTTTTACAACTCTCGCAAAAACAGCAGCAAACGGCACAAAAATCACAGTACCGATAACATTAAATATGGTGTGAGCATTCGCAACTTGCCGGGCAATATCAGTTGAGGTCAGAGCTATAATCTTATGATAAAACCCTATAGTTGGTAAAAAAATAATAGTAACCAATACATTAAACAAAACATGGGCAAGAGCCGCACGCCTAGCGGAGATTGTTGTTCCAATTGAAGCAAGGATTGCTGTTATACAAGTCCCGATATTACAGCCAAATATCAAAGGAATTGCTCCCTGCAAATCAAACAAACCCAAAGAAGCCAATGTTATAATCATACCAGTTGTCACGCTAGAACTTTGAAATATCGCTGTAACCACTGCGCCTGTCAAAATTGCTAAAGCAGGATTTTTACTAAAAGATACAAAAGCAGAAATAACCGCGGGATTATCGGAAAATGGCTTAATAACCGAAGTCATGGTTTTTAACCCTAAAAACAAAATCCCGAATCCCAATAAAAACAAACCAAAAAATTTCCAAAATCTTTTATGGACAAATAAATATAAGCACGCGCCAATAGCAATAGTTGGCAAAGCATAGTTTGTTAATTTAAACGCAATTATCTGAGCAGTAATCGTTGTTCCGATATTAGCACCGAAAATAACTCCAATCGCTTGCTCTAGACCCATTAAACCAGCATTAACAAAACCAACTACCATAACCGTTGTTGCCGATGAGCTTTGAATAATCGCGGTTATTCCCGCACCCACTACTGTTCCAGCTAAAGTATTGCTGGTTAAAGCTTTAAGCAGCCTGCGCATTCTGTCACCAGCAGCATTCTGCAGGCCCTCTCCCATGAGGTGTATGCCATAAATAAATAATCCTAAACCACCAAACACGCTAAAAATAAGCTCTTGAATCATTACTCCTCCAAAAAATAGGAACGGATTTTATCCGATTTCAACTTCAATTTTTATAATTATAACATCTAATTCTTTAAGAATATCGTCAGAAAGAAATTTACTTAACTGTATCTCTTTTCTAATTGAATTTAACGAGCCGACAACGCGACGTAAATATTTTAATCTTCTTAACTTATGCTCTTCTTCCGGGCTGTTTTCTTTAACTTGCTTAACCATAGACTGATAAACATCTTTTACTTCTTTATCAGGCTTACCTTCTTCAAATATATGCCGTTTCATTTTCTCATAATCATCATTGCCTAAATTTTTATTAGCCTTTACCTGGCTAAGCGTATGCACTGCCTCGAAAGAGGGAATATTTTTACCATCCGCGGAATCGATATATTCTTTTTTAATGTATTGGGGTTCCTCTTGCTCAAGAAAGTGATACGATCTTAAAAGCTTAAAACCAGTTTGCTTTCTTATCCCGATTTCCTTGGAACAATAAGCTTCAAATGTAAGATAACCCCACTCTTTGTATAATTTATCGTTATATACTGAAACCAAATGCTGTCCAAGTTCAAGCCAGGAACTTTTAAAATTCTTAGCGCAATTTAAAATAGAATAACGCAAACTACCAACTTCTATTGATTCCATATTTGTCTCAATACGCTCAATCGCTCTATATTGTGTATTCATATGACCTTCTGTTAAAATTAAAGAAAATAACCCAAGGAATGTACTTAATTTTGAAAATGATGAAATTCTTCCCAATACTAGCACAATAAAGCTTATTTATCAAGGAAAATTAAATCTCAGAAACAACGCATTTTTTAACTTGTTCTGAAGTAATTTCAGGCAGTTCGAAACCACTTCTTTTAACAGCCTTTAGCATCCGCATATAAGCTAGTGCCGGAGTTAAACCTTCAGTAAGATTATTTATACACAACGCTCCATATCCTTTGCGATTAGCTATTTTAAATATTTTAACTGCCTTCTGAGGAATTTTTTTTAAAATCTTTTTTTCCATCTCCCCCCCTTTATTTTTTTCTGATTATTAATGCCAACCAAACCGATAGTACAAAAGAGACTACAAGCTCGATCTTTGCCACTGAAAACCCAAAAATTAGAGTCTGCTGTTCAAGCCTTAATATAATAGCAGCTGAAACAAGAAAAGTGATAATAATTATTGAAATTAACCGAATATTATTAACTCTCTCCATTTCGTCTTTAATTGCCATTATTTCACTTTTATCAATTTTTACATCAATTTGACCTTTTTCTATTTTTTCAATAAGCTTTAAAGTGTTTTCTGGTAATTGCTGTAAAATATTCAAATATTCAATAATTCCCATTTCCATATCTTTTAATACCAGTTTTGGATTAAATTTTTCTTTTATCACATTTTCAAACAAAGGAGCAACCTCATCATACAATTTAAACTCCGGGCACAATTTAAGTCCAGTTCCTTCCATTATTAATAGTGCTCTAGAACATAATACCAAGTTTCGGGGAAAATATAAACCGCTTTTTGCTCCTTCGATTACAAGATGATAGAACATCTTAGCAAAACTTTTTTCCAGCTTTTTAGAATAAAACCATGTGCTTAAAATGGGCATTGCCCTTTGCGCAAATTCTTCCCCAGCTTGTAGAGAAAAATTCGGCGCTAAATGAAGCATCTTTTGGGAAGTTAACTCTGCATTTTTTTCCACAAAAGACATAAAAACAGCGGCTAGGGTATCACGCATATGCCTATCCAAATATCCCACCATTCCAAAATCATGCAAACATAGAACATTATCTTTTAAAACTAAAAAATTTCCTGGATGGGGATCTGCCTGAAAAAAACCATGGATAAAAAACTGTCTAAGTCCTAAGTCTAAGCCGTTTATTGCCAAGACATATGGATCACCCCCTGATTTTACAATTTCCGAGGCATCTGACAGTTTTATACCCTTAATTAATTCCATTGTCAGAACTCTCTTTGTGGAATAATCCCAGTGTATTTGAGGAAAATAAAAACGTTGATCATCTAAAAAATTTTGACGGAACCTCTCACCATTAGCAGCTTCGATACTAAAGTCTAATTCTCTCATTGTCCACTCTGAAAAATCTCTTACCAATTGTACCGGCTGGATATACATTATTTCTTTGACATATTTTTCTACAAGCGCGGCCAAAAAAAATAGAATATGAATATCATTTTCTATGATTCCTCTGATATCAGGCCTTTGAACCTTAACCGCAACGTCTGTTCCATCAGCTAATTTTGCGGCATGCACCTGAGCTAGACTTGCCGCGGCAAAAGGTTTTTCGGAAAATGTTTTGTAAACTTGGCCAATGTCTTTATCAAATTCTTCGAGAATAATTTCTTTTACTTTTTCATAAGCAAAAGTATTGGCATTTGTTTGTAGATTCTCTAATTGATTAATATATTCCAGAGGGATAATATCTGAACGTAAACTTAAAACTTGTCCAAATTTTACATACGTAGGCCCCAATCGTTCAAATACTCTACAAAGACGTTCAGGTAGCGAAACAACCTTTTCATTCAATTTGCATACTGGCTTACACCGCCGAAACATTCTCAGCAATCTTAATTTAAACGGTAGTAAATAGGCCAACCTTACTCGCTCAATAAGGAAGCCAAATCCTTCTTCAAAAAGAATAACTAATATTACTCTTAATCGGTTAATATCTCCGACCATTGCTTTGATTCTAAAAGGCATTAGACTTTTTTCTTTGCTTGAGCCTTTACTTTTTTCTTTACAGCCAAAGGAGCCTTAACAACTTTACTTTTTTTCTTTTCTGATTCTAAAGCTTTAGCAAGCTGCGCTAATTTATTATTCAAAGCATCAATCTGCTTCTGGGAATTCTTCACTACACTCAAAGATACTTGTTTCATCTTTTTCTCAAGATCACGATCTAATTGCTCTGTGCTTTTTAACAACCGGCTTAAAACTGCCTTTTTATCTTTTGCCTGTATTTGCCCTTTTTTAATCAAAGCATCAACAAGACTTTCCGCTTTTTCTCTAGTTAAATTTGCCAAGCCAACACCAGCGAGTATAATTTTTTCAATCAATTCAAACATTATTATCCTCCTTATTGTAAGTTACCCACAAACTATTTTTTCTTCTTGCCACTTTTCTGTTTTACGCTGCTTATATCTTTATTTAACTGCGCTAATTTCCGATTTAAAGCATCTATTTGTTTTTGCGAACTTTTTACTACATTTAAAGATACCTGTCTCATTTTATTTTCAATATCTTTATCTAGTTTTTGCGTATGCTTAAGCAATCGACTTAACATCGCCTTTTTATCCTTGGCTTTAACCTGCCCCTTAGCAATCAACGCGTCAACTATTTTTTCTGCTTTTTCCTTAGTTAAACTAGCAAATCCCACACCCGCTAAAACTAATTTTTCTAAAATTTCAAACATCTTAATCCCCCTTTCTTTTAATTATAAACAAACTTAACCATAACTATATTATTGAATGCGGAGGGATAACAACTCCCCGCCTTACGATAGTTACCCCATCGCGAATATAATAGAGATCTCCATCCATATCTTTATGATTCCTTTTGTCAGTAATCTGGGTAAAATCACAAATTGTAACATTCTTATCAACAATTGTTCTTTCCAAAATAACGCCCTTACCAATAAAGGAAGTTGAATGATCTTTGTTTAATGGATCACTATAATAATCATTACCGATTATCACAGAGTTTTTAATTATCGCATTATCCTTAATATAACTTCGCAATCCGATAATTGAATTTTCGATGCTAGCCTTTTTTATTAAACAACCTTCCGAGATAATTGATCTTGTTATTTTAGAGTCAATTATTTTATTCGGAGGTAAAAGCCGCGCTCGAGTAAGCAACGGCATATTAGCGTCAAACAAATCAAAGCCTGGTTTATCGCTCAATAAATCCATACTTGCATCATAATAGCTCTTTATTGTACCAATATCACGCCAATAACCATTAAAATCATAGGAAAACACTTTAGCTTTATTTTTAACCAGTAAAGGAAGTATATGTTTACCAAAATCAGCTGATTTTGTCGTTGATAAAATATTAAATAAAACATCTTTATTAAATAAATATATCCCCATGGACGCGCAATACTCTTTATGCATCCCGTCATCTTGTTTAATTGATTTTGATGAAATTTTTAGTTTTTTAACATTAGCCGGTTTTTCAATTACCCGATTCAGTCTTCCGAAAGCAGATACATCAAGAATGCCCATACGCGAGGCTTCGCTTTCATCCACAAAAATAGAAGAAACAGTTACTTCCGCGTTTTTCTGAACATGGTAATTTAGCATTTTTCTGTAATCCATTTTGTAAAGATGATCGCCGGATAAAATCAATACATGTTCTTCCGGCATATAGCGCAAATGTCTTAAAACACAGCGAACAGCATCAGCTGTCCCCTGAAACCATTCAGAACTTTTATGCGACTGCTCAGCGGAAAGGATTTCAACAAACCCTTTTGAGAAATTGTCAAAACGATAAGTTTGCATAAGATGTCCATGCAAACTTGCTGAAAGAAACTGAGTTAAAACAAAAATTTTATTATAGCCAGAATTTATTGAATTAGAAATAGGAATATCAATTAATCTATATTTACCGGCAAATCCAATAGCCGGCTTACTTCTTTCCAATGTTAAAGGGAAAAGACGGGTACCTCTTCCACCACCCAGGATTAATACCGAACAGCCTGCATTATTATTCACACAGTACCTCTTGTTAAAACCGTTTTCAATAATAAAAAATAGTTAAGTATATACTTATTGCGCCCATTAACCAGCAATAATACGCGAAATAATGAAATTTAGCCTTAGCAATCATTTTGGAAAGGAATATTAATGATATATATCCGCTAAGAAAAGCAACACAAAAAGAGATAATAATCATTAATATACTTAGATTAATTTCACCTATACCATGCTTAAGCTTGTATATCCCTGCCGCAATTATAGTCGGAACTGCCAGGATAAAAGAAAACCTTGCTGCTAAATTTTTATCTATTCCCCTAAACATTCCACATGCTATCGTTGATCCTGAACGTGATATGCCAGGGATTATTGCCACAGCTTGAGCCAAGCCGACAATCAAAGCATCTTTTAAATTAAACTCACTTCGGGTTTTTTGATTTGCATATTTAGTTAAAAATAAAATTGTACCAGTAAATAAAAATGTTATGCCCACAAGTTTTAAAGACCCAAACATTACTTCAATTATATTACTAAATAATAATCCAAAAACAATCGCAGGCAAAATGGCAATAAAAATAAGTATTCCCAACCTAAAACTACTATTTTCCTGCCAAATAAATATAAATTTTTTTCCGCTAATTATTTGTTTAAGAGAAATAAAAGTTTCCGCCATTATTGTTTTTAAATCTTTTTTAAGGAAAATTATAACTGATAAAGCTGTAGCCAAATGTAAAATAATATCAAAGCAAAGAAGCGGCTCCTGAAAACCAAAAACCTTTTGATAAAAAACCAAATGACCAGAACTGGATACTGGCAGAAATTCTGTTAAACCTTGCAATAGCGCTAAATATAAGTACTTCAATCCCTTGCTCCTAAGACTTAACCGCTGCTAAACCTTATTATTAGTTATTTTATTGTAACATACTCAATAAACAGGTACAAGCTAATGCTTATAAAAGAAATTTATTATTAAAATCATCAATTCCGTTATTGATTAAGAAATTAATCATGTCACGGGGTAATTCAGCATTAAAAGTAACTGGAACATTTTTAGTTGGGTGTGTAAATGTAACACTAAAAGCATGTAAAGCAACGCGTTTAAACTTTACCGGCCAATCACGGGCCATAACAAAGCGTCTTTCTCCCACTAAAGGATGACCTATATCCTTAAATTGTATTCTGATTTGATTAGTTCTTCCAGTAATCGGCTCTAGCTTCAATACACTAAAATTTTCACCACAAGAGATAAGTTTAAATTTAGTAATCGCGAGTTTTTTTTGCTCATTTCGCCGATAAGGCCAAGATCCTTGAATATAACTTTTCAGAACTCCTGATGGCTTATTTATCAAGCCCTGAACAAAAGCAATGTATACTTTATTGACATTCTTGGCTCTAAACTGATCCATAATAGTCTGCTGGACAGCTTTTCCCTTTGCAAAAATCAATACACCCGAAGTCTCTTTATCGAGGCGATGACATGGGAAAATTTTAAAAGTGTTATTTTGTCGTAGATTTAAATCATTTAATAATGCGCTTAGATTCTCCTCTTTATCATTTGGAGCAGCCACAGTCAGCAAACCGCTGGGCTTATTAACAATAAGAATATCTTTATCCTCAAAAATAGTCGCTCTGAATTTTTCATTTTCCATCAAATCATTTCCTTCATCCAATAAATAGTAAAATGGCTAGAACATTGCATATGTTCTAGCCATCCGACTAATAAATACCGTTTATATTATTTGCTTGTAGCATCACCTGGATTAGTACCAGCTTTGATTTCGTCATAGTTGGAAACACCATCTTCGTCACTATCTTCGTCATCAATAGCTTTGACTGCATCCACATTTCTACCAGCATCATTGTATGCATTACCATAGCTGTTAAGTTCTTTAAAGTTTCCTTCTGTATGACAAACTGTACATCCCACAGTCGCTCCTTCATGAAATTCCTTAACATTATTCGCATCCGGCATTGCAGCAAAAGATGTAGAAATACAAATTGCGCCCAGAACCAAAGCAAACACACCTACAAACATTATTTTTTTCTTCAATTAAGCCTCCCCCATCTATGATTATTCAAGATACACTTTCAAGATACACTAAAACAAATAAAAAGTCAATTATTTTAAAGATAGAAAAGCTTCCAAACGTCAAAATAAATATAGTTATGAGAACTAAATTAACTCTATATTATTTGCTCTAGCTTAAAGCCCTGCTCCATAAATAGCTTAATACAAGCCACTACAACATCTTCATTATAGAGCGTTCCTTTTTTACTAACTATTTCATCTAAAGCCCGCTCAATCCCCAAGGCAGGCCTATAAGGCCGGTGAGAAGCCATTGCTTCAACCACATCGGCAACAATTAGGATATGAGCCTCAATTAATATCTCATTGCCTTTTAAAGAATTAGGATAACCGCTACCATCCATTCTTTCATGATGCTGAGCAACAATTGAAGAAACAGGCCAAGGAAATTCAATGTCCTTTAATATATCGTAACCAACTTCCGGATGGGCTTTAATAATATTAAATTCATAAGTAGTTAGTTTAGAAGGCTTGCTTAAAATTTCCGCAGGGATACAAATTTTGCCTATGTCATGAATCATTGCCGCGGTTTTAACACCCAATATCTGATCAGTAGATAATTTCATCTCTCGAGCAATTGCTTCTGCCAGTTGAGTTACTCGTTCCTGATGCCCCGCAGTATATGGATCCCTTTTTTCAACTGTAAAAGCAAGAGCACTGATTGTTTCATTTAACACTCTCTGTAATTTTTCATTGCCATCCTCAAAATTTTTCTGTACTTTTTTTCTTTGCATAATTTCAACAAGTAAAGCTTCATTCATCTTAGAAAGTTCCGCAGTCCGTTCCTGAATCTGCATTTCTAAATTTTGATATGATTTTTGAAACGATTGTTCTTCTTTTTTTCTCCCGGTAATATCTTCAAATGATTCTATCGCGCCAATAGTATTTTCCTGTTCATCTTTTAATATTTCAGCATTTTTTGAAATAACGATTATCTTCCCATCTTTTCTCTTAATCGAGCACTCGGCATTAACAATAGGCTTTTCGACATTATCAGAAAAAACCGGACACATATCCTTACAGGGGCTATCAGCAAAAACAGTGCACTGTTTACCGATAATCTCCTTGTATGAATAACCCGTTATTTCTTCAGCTTTGTTATTCCAAGTTGTTACAATACGGTTGAGATCAAGTGTGAAAATCGCATTCGGAGTAGATCGAAAAACAAATTCCGCATATTCCTTAGATTGTCTTAATTCTTGCTCTGCTTTTTGAAATTTCAATTCTGAACCTTGAAGTTCTTCTACTCTTTTACGCAATTGATTAATTTCTAAAAGTATTTTTTCACGCGATTCAGGCAAGTCACTCATTGTTTTCCTTTCTAAGAAAAGCGGTAAACGGCTTCAATCAATATATTTTAAAACCTTAAGACTAAAATTGTCAAGAAAGAATATATACTTATAAATTATATATCTTAAAAACATTAAAAAAGAGATATCACAAAATATGATTGCGGATTTTTAGGTGGTTTTTCTTTGATCCCTCCCAAAGGCAGGGAACAAAATTTCGGGTTATTGATCGCTTAATTTCCCCGCCCTTGGGAATTGATAACATCCTTGTTTAATTAATCAAAAT
The DNA here is from genome assembly GCA_018817585.1 of Candidatus Omnitrophota bacterium. Lineage (GTDB taxonomy): Bacteria > Omnitrophota > Gorgyraeia > B26-G9 > B26-G9 > JAHITE01. Next base: position 37,864 of record JAHITE010000007.1, on the reverse strand, counting down.
CGGGATCCTGTATTCATCAAAGATGAACTAGCCAAGTTTATTTTTTCTTTTTCTTAGCTACTACTTTCTTAGCTACTGCTTTCTTTACTACTTTCTTAGCTACTTTCTTTACCACTTTCTTAGCTACTACCTTCTTTGCTACTTTCTTTTTGACTACCAAAATATTCACCCCCTTTCTTTCAGTAATATTTTACACTAAAAGTTTGCCCCTACACAATATCTTGGTATGTCCTTCACTTTAAGCACAATATATGTTTGTACTATATATTGTATCTACAATTTATAATATACAACATTATAAATACTAATTTCAAGAAAAAAATGAAAAAAAATGAAAAAACTTTTTAAAAATTTTTTCACCAGAACTTTCTTTATCGTTTTTTTAAATATTTTCAGTTTTTAATTACCCCCTTTTGATCTCAAAGGAAAGAATAATTGCTTCAGCGATATCTTTCATAGACATGCGTTTAGACATACTTGATTTTCTTAGCAGATTATAAGCTTCATCCTCATCAACCTTCTGTTCCTTCATCAATATTCCTTTTGCTTTTTCAACTTTTTTTCTAGTCTCTAACTCTTCCTGAATAACTCTAGTCTTAACTAGCAGCTCTGTATTTTCGATTGCAACAGCAGCCTGATTAGCCACAGTAATTAAAACTTCCACATCGCTTTTTTCAAAATCATATTTTTTTGTAGTATAACAATTAATAACACCTATCACTTTTTGCTTAACCATCATCGGAACGCTAAGCATTGAAACAAGCTTTTCTTTTTTTGCTAGTTTTTTTTCTTTGTACTGCGGATCCAGAAGAACATCGGCAATGATAATCGATTGCTTAGTTTTCGCGACCATTCCCACTACACCTTCCCCGATATTTATACTTCTTTCTTTTAAATATTCACTGCTCAAGGCTTGAGTGGCTTTAATTTTTAAAGTTTGTTTCTTTTCATCTAAAAGCCAAAGTGCGCAAATTTTCGTATGCATAACATTCGCGGTTACAGTTACAATAAGCTTTAACATGTCTTCAAGATAAAGATCGCTTGTGATTGCTTTGCTAATTTCACTCAAAGCATTAATATATAATTTTTCTGACTTTACCATATTATCACCTATTGGCTGCTGCCTTAACAAATTCTCTAAATAAAGGATGAACGCGATCTGGTTTTGATTTAAACTCAGGATGGAACTGACAAGCTAAAAACCAAGGATGATCTTTTAGCTCAACAATTTCCACAAGTTTAGACTGAGGATTGATCCCGGAAAATATTATTCCATTTTTTTCAATTATATCATGAAATTTACTATTAAACTCAAAACGATGCCGATGTCTTTCACTTATATTAATTTTCTTATACGCATTATATGCTTTTGTTCCTTTTTTTAAAGTGCAATCATATGCGCCTAAACGCATTGTCGCGCCTTTCTCTTTTACTGCTTTTTGCTCATCAAGTAAACTAATTACTGGATTTTTTGTTCCTTTAGAAAATTCGGTTGAGTTTGCATTTTTTAATCCGCATACGTTTCGGGAAAATTCAACAACTGCCGTATGCATCCCCAAACAAATACCAAAATACGGGATTTTATTTTCTCTGGCAAACTGCGCTGCGCTAATTTTACCTTCTATACCCCGAACACCAAAACCCCCGGGGATTAAAATACCTTTAACATTTTTAAAATATTTTTCTGCCCCATTTTTCTCGATTAATTCTGAATCGACTTTTCTAATAACTAATTTTACATTATTGCTTATTGCTCCATGAATCAAAGCTTCATAAATTGATTTGTAAGCATCCTGCAAAGCTATGTACTTCCCAACAACCGCGATTTCAACTTCTTTGCTAGGAGACTTTAACGGTTCCAATACTGCTTTAGTCCATTGAGAAAGATCGCTTTTCCCAGCCTTTAATTTAAGTTTTCTAAAAATAAGAGTGTCCAATCCTTCCTGACTATACTTTATTGGAACCTCATATATACTTTCAACATCAATGGCAGAAATAACTGCTTCTGGATTAACATTACAAAAAAGACCTATCTTTTCACGTGCTTCTTTCGGAATATTTTTTTCAGTACGGCATAAAATAATATCTGCCATTATTCCTATTTCCCTCAAAGTCCCTACACTATGCTGAGTTGGTTTTGTTTTTATTTCACCAGCTGATTTAATAAATGGAACAAGTGTTAAATGAATATTTATCGCGTTCGAATAACCTAGCTCTAATTTAAACTGTCTTATTGCTTCAAGAAACGGAAGTCCTTCAATGTCTCCAACTGTACCTCCGATTTCCACAATCACAACATCATGCTTTTTTCCCTGCGATGCTTTTTTAATACTATTTTTTATTTCATCAGTGATATGCGGAATTATCTGTACAGTTTTCCCGAGATAGTCGCCTCTACGTTCTTTAGTAATAACCGAATAATATATTTTCCCTGTGGTTATATTATTATCACGACTCAAGACAGCATTGGTAAAACGCTCATAATGGCCAAGGTCTAAATCTGTTTCCGCGCCGTCATCAGTAACATAAACTTCTCCATGCTGAAAAGGACTCATTGTTCCCGGATCAACATTAAGATAAGGATCACATTTAATTATTGTTACTTTCAATCCTTTAGCTTCTAAGAGTTTACCTATCGAAGCCGCGGCAATCCCCTTGCCTAAACTGGAAATTACTCCGCCTGTAATAAAAATATATTTTATCATTATTTACTCGTTTCTTAAGATACTACACAAAAAGCTTATTTAACTATACTCATCTGCTTTAATATATCACTATCCACTTTATTTATGCGCTACTATTAGCCTACCACAAGTCATCACTTTTGAGAATTTCTAAATAAACTATTCTGTTTAACGCTTTTTTTCCAGCATTTTTTTGGAAAATTTCTTAGGGATTTTAGTCGGATAATTACCATCAAAGCACGCGGTGCAAAATTCACATGCTGGCAAAAGCATTGCTTTTAATAAACCTTCTTGGCTTAAATATTTTAAGCTGTCTAAGCCCATAAATTTTTCTATTTCTTTCACCGTATAATTAGCGGCGATTAATTCTTTTTTTGTGGGAAAATCAATTCCATAAAAACACGGCGCTTTAATCGGAGGACAACTGATTCGCATATGCATTTTTTCTGCTCCGGATTCACGAATAGTCTTTATTCTTGCTCTACTTGTTGTCCCGCGAACAATAGAATCTTCGATAATTGCCAACCGCTTACCTTTTATTACATCTTTAATTGGATTGAGTTTTACTTTTACGCGAAAATCTCTTATAAACTGAGAAGGCTGGATAAAGGTTCTACCGACATAATGATTTCTAATCATCCCTACTTCATAAGGAATTTTTGATTTTTTAGCAAACCCTAATGCCGCGGAATTACCTGAATCGGGGATGGGCATAACCAAATCACATTCAGCTGGTGATTCTTTTGCCATCTCTTCCCCCAAACGCTTTCTCGTGAGATAAACATTCTTACCAAAAATATTACTATCCGGTCTGGCAAAATATATGTATTCAAAAATACAGAACGCGTGTTTTTGTTCAGGAAATGGTTTCATTGATTCCAATTTTTTATCCCGAATAAAAACAATCTCGCCTGGTTCAATTTCGCGGATATATTCAGCCTGAATCAAATCTAAAGCACAAGTTTCACTGGCCAGCACATAAGCCCCGTTTAATTTCCCTAAACATAAAGGCCTAAAACCATGTGGATCACGCGCACCAACTAAAACATCATCAAGCAGCATAACTAATGAGTATGCTCCCTCTAAATTAGATAAAGAATGGATTACTCTTTTACGATAATCCCGATCCTTTGATTGCGCGACAAAATGAACAATTGCTTCTGAATCCATTGTTGTCTGAAATATAGATCCCTGCTCTTCTAATGTTTCCCGCAAATGGCTGGTATTAGTCAAATTACCATTATGCGCGATCGCAATATGTCCTTTTTTATGATTTACAAGAAACGGCTGTATATTTCGTTCCAGGCTTGATCCAGTTGTTGAATAGCGAACATGACCAACAGCTATTGGACCTTTTAAAGAACGGATCGCGCTTTCATCAAAAACGTCTTCAACCAAGCCCATTCCCTGATGAGCATTTATTCTGCCTAGATCATAACTGACAATACCAGCACTTTCTTCTCCGCGGTGCTGCAGCGCGTACAAACCTAAATAGGTTAAACGAGCCGCTTCTTTATGTCCAGCAATACCAAATATTCCACACATACTAGCCTCTTTATCCTGAATTCTTGATGAATTCCTGAATTGATGTAACAGAAAAATCTTTTTCCAGTATTGCCTCTATTCCATTTACGGCAGCCTGCGCTCCCTGTATAGTTGTTATACATGAAATACCGTGCATTACTGCCGCGTTTCTTATCGACTTCATATCTGACTGGCTTTTATGTCCAGTCGGGGTATTTATAATCAGCTTAATTTGTCCCTGTCTAATTAAATCAAGCACATTATTATCACTAATCTTATCACTGATCTTATCAATAACCGTAGCTTGAATATTGTTTGAGTTTAAAACATTATACGTTCCTTTTGTCGCAATAATCTCAAAACCTAAATTAACCAGTTTCTTCCCAACAGCTACTATAGATTTTTTATCATTGGCTTTAACACTAATAAATATCTTGCCTTTTGTCGGAAGCACTGACCCAGCGGCCAATTGTGACTTATAAAAAGCAATCCCAAAAGTTTTGTCTATGCCCATTACTTCGCCTGTTGATTTCATCTCCGGCCCAAGGATTATATCTACTCCGGAGAATCGAGAAAAAGGCAATACTGATTCTTTTACCGCAACATGTTTTATTTTTTTCTCATCCTTTATTCCTAACTGATCTAGTGTTTTGCCTGCCATTATTTTTGCGGCAATTTTTGCTAGAGGAATTCCTGTTGCCTTGCTTACAAAAGGAGCAGTGCGTGATGCCCGAGGATTAACTTCAAGCACATAAACAATGCTATTTTTTATCGCGAATTGTATATTTAAAAGTCCTTTTACTTCTAATTTTTTTGATAATAGCTTAGTATTATGTCTAATAATATCCAGAATCTTGTCACTTAAAGTATGCGGAGGCAGCACACATGCAGAATCTCCAGAATGCACTCCGGCTTCTTCGATATGTTCCATGATCCCGCCAATAATCGTAGTATGCCCATCAGATAAAGCATCAACATCAACTTCAACCGCGTCTTCTAAAAACTTATCAATCAAAATCGGTTTTTCACTTGAGATATCAATTGCTTCAGCTTCTTCAATCATGAATTTTGTTAAATCTTTTTCATTATAAACAATCCTCATCGCTCTACCACCTAAAACATATGAAGGTCGAACCAATATCGGATATCCAATTTCCTTGGCAATGGCGATTGCCTGATCTCTTGATGTAGCTGATCCATTCGGCGGCTGATTAATCCCCAATTCTTTAATTAATTGCGAAAATTTGTCCCTATCTTCAGCGCGATCAATTGACTCTACAGAAGTTCCAATTATCGGGGCTCCGGCATTCTTAAGTTTTCTTGCCAAATTTAATGGAGTTTGCCCACCAAATTGGACAATAATTCCATCTGGTTTTTCTCTGTCAACAATATTCATTACATCTTCAAATGTCAATGGCTCAAAATAAAGTTTGTCCGAAGTATCATAATCAGTAGAAACAGTCTCTGGATTTGAATTAACCATTATTGTTTCAAATCCCAGCTCTTTTAAAGCAAAGGAGGCATGACAGCAACAATAATCAAATTCTATTCCCTGCCCGATTCGATTAGGACCGCCGCCTAAGATCATAATTTTTTTCTTATTTGAAATACGGGTTTCATCTTCCTGCTCATAAGTTGAATAATAATAAGGCGTATAGGCTTCAAATTCCGCACCGCAAGTATCAACTAATTTATAGGTTACTATAATCCCGAGTTTTTTCCTTTGATTGCGTACAGTCACTTCATCTGTATTTAAAAGTTTTGCCAGCTGCTCATCGCCAAATCCATATTCCTTTGCCTTGCGCAGCAATCCTGCGTCAATATGAAAAATATCTTTCCCCTGATTTTTTATCTCTTCTTCTAATTCAACAATCTGCTTTAAATTATCAATAAACCACGGATCAATATCAGTTAATTTACAAATCTCTTCAGAACTCATCCCCTTCTGAAAAGCATATTTTATATAAAAGATCCGCGAAGCATTAGGTTCTTTAAGTCGGTGCAATAGCTTTTCCTGTTCAATCTCTCGAAAATCATTTTTATTATCAAATCCAATATGTCCAATTTCCAAGCCTCTTAAACCTTTTTGCAAAGCTTCTTTAAACGTTCTGCCAATGGCCATTGTTTCACCGACTGACTTCATAGATATCCCGAGAATATCCTGCGCTTCGGGAAATTTTTCAAAAGTGAACCGGGGAATTTTCACAACACAATAGTCAACTGTCGGTTCAAAGGAAGCCGGAGTTTCTTTGGTTATATCATTCTGAATTTCATCCAGCGTAAACCCTACTGCTAACTTCGCCGCGAACTTGGCAATCGGAAAGCCCGTAGCTTTACTGGCTAAAGCAGAACTGCGGGAAACACGCGGATTCATTTCAACAACAATCATTCTGCCATCTTTAGGATTCACCGCAAACTGAATATTCGATCCACCGGTTTCAACTCCGATTTCCCGGATAATCGCCAAAGCCGCATCGCGCATTTTTTGATATTCCTGATCAGTCAAAGTCTGCGCGGGCGCTACGGTTATAGAATCTCCTGTATGAATACCCATTGGATCAAAATTTTCAATTGAACAAATAATAACCACATTGTCCTTAGAATCACGCATTACCTCCAGCTCGTATTCTTTCCAGCCGTAGATTGACTCTTCAACCAAGATCTCATTAATCATACTATTGCGCAAACCTAACTGACAAATTTTTTCAAATTCCTCCTCAGTTTGCGCGATCCCTCCGCCAGTCCCCCCCATGGTAAAACTGGGACGGATAATCAGCGGCAACCCGATTTGTTTTAAAGCCTCCATTGCTTCCGGCATGTTATAAGCCAAAGCACTTCTTGGTAAATCAAGCCCAATTTTCAGCATTGCTTCTTTAAAATATTTTCTATCTTCTGCTTTTCGGATAACCGTTGTATTAGCTCCGATCATCCGCACATTATACTTTTCTAAAATACCCATTTCAGCAGCTTTCATTGCTGTATTAAGCGCAGTCTGCCCCCCTAAAGTAGGTAAAAGCGCGTCGGGACGCTCCTTGGCAATGATTTTCTCCAATACTTCCGGAGTAATCGGCTCGATATAAGTAGCATTTGCTATTTCCGGATCAGTCATTATTGTAGCTGGATTGGAATTAATCAAAACAACTTCAAACCCTTCCTCACGCAATGCCTTGCAAGCCTGAGTTCCGGAATAATCAAATTCACAAGCTTGTCCAATAATAATCGGACCAGAACCAATAATTAATATTTTTTTTATATCTGTTCTTTTCGGCATAATAACTCTTTTATTTTTTATGGTTTTTAATCATTTCTACAAAATTTGTAAATAAATAAGCTGAATCATGCGGACCGGGACAAGCTTCTGGATGAAACTGAACAGAAAACACTGACAGTTTTTTATGCTTGATCCCCTCTAGAGTTTTATCATTAAGATTCATATGCGTAATCTCAATATCATTTTTATTTAGCGAATCAATATCAACACAAAATCCATGATTCTGGACAGTAATATCAATTTTGCCTGTTTTTAAATCCTTAACAGGCTGATTACCGCCATGATGACCGAATTTAAGTTTATAAGTTTTACCGCCCAAAGCCAAGCCAATCATCTGCTGCCCCAAGCATATTCCGAAAATCGGCAGTTTACCCAGCAATTTACTTACAGTTTCAATTACATAGGTAACCGGCTCCGGATCTCCAGGACCATTGGAAAGCATTAAGCCGTCTGGTTTAAATTTTAAAATATCTTCCGCGCTTGTCTGAGCCGGCACAACCGTTACCTTACAGTTGTTTAAGGCCAGAGAGCGGAGGATATTTAATTTTACGCCACAATCAAGAACAACAACATGATATTTTCCCTGATTATTCCACGCATAGGCTTTAGCACAAGTAACTTCTTTGACCAAATCAATACCCAAAAGACCAGAAGACACAGTAACCTTTTCAAGCAAGCTTTTATCGTCTAAATCCTCTGTGGATATAACTGCTTTCAAAGCCCCTTTTAACCGGATGTGACGAGTAATCGCACGAGTATCCACGCCTTCTATACCGATAATATTATTATTTTTAAGATATGAAGCTAAGGTATCATTTGAGCGCCAATTACTGGCAATCCGAGAACATTCTTTAACAATCAAAGCCTCAACAAAAGGTTTACTCGATTCAACATCTTGTTTGTTTACACCATAATTTCCGATAAGAGGATAGGTCATTGTAACAATTTGACCTTTGTATGAAGGATCAGTAAGAATTTCCTGGTAACCAGACATGCTCGTATTAAAAACAACTTCACCAAAGGTAGTACCAGTTGCGCCAAAAGAATAGCCTTGAAAAATTCTACCATCTTCTAGAACAATTTTCGCTTTTATGCTTTTATGCGCGCTATTTATCTCATTCATAAAAAAATTGAATATTTCTATATTTTTAAATTAATTATATTAAAGGTATTTGTTAACATATAGTAAACAGAACCTTAATATAAAACAGGAGTTTTGAAGGGTTTACAATGTTAGTAATTATAATACAATTAATCTCTGCGATAAAGCTTTTTTTTAAAAAATTTATATTTTAGGCCTTAAAACAATAAAAATGCTTAAAAACTAAGCATTTTTATCGTTTTTAACCCATTTCCCAAAAAAAACCAGAAAAACAAGAATTAAATAGTAATATATTACTCCGATCCAAAAGGATTCGATATATTCCGATGCAAAGAACCATCATATGTCTTTACATCTTCCTCAAACTCCGGAGGTTTATGTTCAAATCTCGGGTGAAACCGTTTATTCATAAACAATAAACCACAAAACAAAACAATTAAGAAGATAATCAGCACGATAAACTGTTTTTTTTCTTCTTCTCTTTGCGCTTGTTTTTTATGTTTATTATCCATTTTAAATATTATACTCTTTGTTTACTCTTGATCTAATTTATCTGATTCTACCTTTTGGGCCTGAACTTCTATTTCTTCAACCTGCTGTACAGTTTCCTGCTTAATTTGCCGCGTATTCTCTTGCGCTTCTTTTGAAAAAGTTTCTCCAAGTTGTTCAGAATCTTGATTTACCTGCTCCAGCAATGATTCTATTTCAACATCTAACTGCTGCTGAGCAAGCGCAGCATCTTTTTGCGCTTGGGCTTGCGATTCTAAGTATTCATTTTCATTCGCTGAATCAAAATCTAATATTTCATTATTCACAATTTCCAATTCTAACTTTACCTGCTCAACCTGATTATTTGCTATTTCTTTATCTATTTGCTGAGCATTACCCTGAACCGTAAAACCGCAAAATCCACTGATTAAAACCATAAAAAATACTATTATTGATCCTTTTTTCATATTTTCTCCTCCTGAAAGTTTATTATAATGTTTTATTATTAATCAGGCAATAATATCTTTTAAAACTTTAAACTGCCTGTTGCCTATTTTTAAAAACTCGAGAAAAACATTTGCAGTTACCAAGGTATCATCTAATGCCCGATGATATCTATCGTTTTTTATACCCAGTCTTTGCGCTACTACTGATAATTTATGCGTACGCTCTTTGGCAAACAACAATCTAGATAGTTTTAGAGTATCAACACAAAAAGCATTTTCTTCAATATTAAAAGCATTGCACAAAAAAGGCATATCAAATGACTTAATATTATGCCCAACCAAAACACATCCCTGAATAAATTCCCGAAAATCATTTCTCACTGTATTTAAAGATGGAGCATCTGCCACCATCTGTAAATCTATACCATGAACCCGGGTTGCCTGATAAGGAATGTATTCCGCATAGATCAAAGATTGATAATGCTCCTTTATATTACCGCTTTTTATTTTTACAGCAGCAACTTCAATAACACAATCCCGCTGCGAACAAAAACCAGTTGTTTCTAAATCAACAACCGCGAAATCAATCTCATCAAGTGAAGTATTTAATAGTTTTTTCATTCAAATAATTTTTGAAATTTTAAAATTTCCAGAGTAACATCCTGTTTAGTTATCACAGCAGATATTGCGCAGACTGCACTCGCGCCTGCAGCTATGATTTGTTTAGCATTTTCTAAATTAACACCGCCAATTGCCACAATCGGTATCGAGACCTGCTTTGCTGCCTGAGCAATTATCTCAATACCCAAGGCCACAGATTCAGACTTCGTATTAGTGGCAAATACCGCTCCGATACCTATATAGCTTGCTCCTTGTTTCTGCGCCAAAAGAGCTTGGTCTGCATTATGAATACTAATCCCAATAATTTTATCAGGTCCCAGGATTTTCCTTGCTAAATCACAAGGCATATCATCTTGCCCTAAATGCACCCCAGCTGCATCCACGGCCAAAGCAATGTCAACCCTGTCATTAATTATGAATAAAGCCCCTTTAGCCGCTTGCCTTAATTCCATAGCCTGACAGCACATATATTTTACAGATCGATTTTTACAGCGATATTGAACAACCTCAACTCCGGCGCTTACCGCTGATTTTACATCATTTATTGTCCCATTAACACTCAGCGCGTCATCTGTAATAAAATAAAAACCCCGCATTTATTCAACCCTTTGAGCGGCATCAACTGTAGCCGAATCCAGACAGCATAAACAATCAAACAATCTCTCTTTAAATGTACCTGGCCCTGACGCTAATGCTGCTGCTTGTTCTGCCGCTATTTCATAAGCACACAGTCCCGCGCAGGCAGCTTCAGCTAAATCATCACCCACAGCAGCAAATGTCCCAATAACAGAAGCAGCCATGCATCCAGTACCCACAACCTGACTCATCATTTTATTACCATTTTTTACTTTAAAACATTTGTCTTTGCTGACAATAATATCAATTTCTCCTGTTACTACCACAACACATTCTCTTTGCACTGCTAAATTCTGAGCAACCAGAATCAAATCAGCATATACTTCAGTACTATCCACGCCTTTGGTACAAACATCAATACCCGCAACCCGGGCAATTTCCGAAGCATTGCCTTTAATGATATTAATCTTTGCGTGGTCAAGCAATTCAACTATTTTTTCATCGCGAAATTTTGTCGCACCAGCTCCGCAAACATCAAGGACAATCGGTATGTTTTTTTTATTCGCGCGCATAGCCGCTATAATCATTACCTTAATTAGCTCATTAGTTAATGTCCCGATATTTAATACTAAAGCATCAGCAATACCAGTCATTTCCGCAGCTTCTTCAGGCGCATGCGCCATAACCGGGGATGCGCCCAAAACCTTAACTATATTAGCACAATCATAAATTGTCACCCAATTTGTTATATGATGTATCAGCGGTTTTTGCTGTCTGACTTTTTCCAATAAACTCGATATTTTCAAATTTGCTCCTTATAAACTGTTTGTTTTCTTATCTCCTGGCCATGAACAGCCAGCCAAACTGTTTTTTGATTTGCAGCTGTCCATGCGACCCGATGTTTACAATGCGCGGGAATCAAAACATAATCCCCAGCTTTAAGCATAACGGACATGACTGGTTCTTGGAATAATAATTCAGCTGATCCCTGAACAACTAATACCCATTCACTTCTATTCTGTTCAAGCCATTGATCTTTTGCCGTAGAATGACCATTAGAAATAATTCTTTCTATTTTCAACCCATCAGTTTCAAAAAGAGTATTAAAAATTTCTTCAGGAATACGATCAGGGATCTGTGAAAATAAATTTTTGATAGTTTCATTTTCAGCCATTATTCACTCCAAAGATAATCAAAGTACCGCCTTAATATCCGGATTTTTTTTTAGTTTTGTGTAAATCAAGTCTCTTGCTTGCTCATTTTCAACTTTTAGCTCTACATTAAAAGCAAGATACTTTCCCTTTTTACTAATATTTGAAAAACTCATTTTTATCTTATCCTGATCATTGGTAAGAATTTTCATCAAAGCATTTTCCACTTTATCTCTATCTACACCAATAATTTTATACAACCAGAGACATGGATACTGGATTTTTCCTTTATCATCTAATCTGTTCATTTATTTATATAATCCTTGAACTAAAACTAATTTGTTAATTGGCCACTTTTCATAATTAATTTATCGTCAGCGTAAATATCCGGAAAACTAATAACTCCATCTAAATGCAACGGCACATCATTATCCTGCCCATATGACATATTATTACCCAAAGCAATATGAATTGTTCCGCAAACTTTTTCATCTTCTAAAACAAGACCTCTCACTTTTGCCTTCGGATTAAGCCCTATGCCTAATTCCGCGATTTTGTACGCTTTGGGACCAACTGAATTCAAACGCTTAATTATCTGATCACTTCCTTTGCCAGTTATCTCATAAGCAAAGCCGTTTTTCACTTTAAAAGTTATTGGTGAGTCTAAAATTCCTAAACCGGGAAAAGAAACATCAACAATATATTGTCCATTACAATCAAAAGGAGCAAAAGAAACTTCGCCTTCTGGCAAATTACCAAAAGCTCCAGGAAAATCAAAACTGCCTCCATTTTCCCCAAACCATTTATTTTTACCAATTGTAAATTGAATATTTGTGCCTAATTTCGTAATCACACGCAAAGTTGATGCTGCTTGTAAGGCTTTATAAAGATTTTGTGAATTTTCTTTTAATAAATCATAATCAATATCACAACAGCGATTAATAATATCTTCTGTAACCGTGGGCATAGACGCTATCCGCGCTCCTTTGGCCGTTGCCTGTCTTCTGGCTTTAGTATGAGATAGAGACTTACTGGTTATTAAAAATTCAACATCATGCATCAGCATTTGCTCTGCTATATTATCCGGAGGCTCTACTCCATGTTCCAATGTCGGATTCATTAATATTAACTTTACATTAGGAGTAATTTTCTGAGCAAATTCCAGAAAATCCCGACCAATCGATTCTTTTTCCGTATCCGCAACAATCAGGCAAGACTCATAGGCTTTTAATTTTATTGAACCTTTAAAAATCGCTTCTAAAGCTTGATTATTAATCATATTGATTATTACCTTTATTTAAGATACCTTACAGAAATAATACAAACAGGTTGATGCTTATCCGTCATAGGCATATTTTTTAAACAGCCGCATCTTCTAGTATTGATCCTAACCCTAGTGTTCTGGGCTTTATTATAACAAAACCCGCTGTTTTTTATATATTTACTAAACCTGAATATAGTTTTTTATTTTAAAAATTAAAAGCAGCTCTCAGACCATATTCTGTAGAGTAGTTCTTTGGTTCATATCCATATCCGATTATAATCCCCGAATCACTAATATCCGCTGATTCCGACTGCCCAATATTCCAATACATGATATAAGGCTCGATACTAATATTAAAATATTTCTGTTCCTTTTCGATTTTAAACGAAAATCTGTACCCATAACCAGTTTTTTGTTTATTTTCCAAATCGCTTCTTGCGGGAATAGCATCACTCAAATAGCTTTTTTGAATTCCTAACAAAAAAAGATCATACTCCAAATTAGCTTGCAGAATAAATCCATGCCTAGTCTCTTTTATAATACTAAGCCCGATAGGTGAATAATAATAATTTGCTTCTCTTTTATACCCAAGATGTCCGGTAGTAGTTACCCGCCCCTGGGAATCATCTTCTAGATAGCGATACCCATAACCAAAATAAGGCAGAACAATACATTCTTCATCAGGAGAAATATTAAAGCCCGTGATTGCCCGAAACTCAAAAAGGATATCATCTATAGAATCCATCCGCCCGGTATTAATTGAACTATAGTCAACTTGACCAGAAGTTAAACGAGTTTCAAATCTAATAACGATATCGTCAAAATAGTTATATGCCCCTGAAATGCCATACATATTTCCTGACTGCTTCATCACTCCCGGTTCTTTGTAAGATACCTGAGATATTTCGCTGGATAATTCAAATCGCGGAATTCGCACTTCATTGGCAAAACAATTTTGCAAAAAATTCAGAAAAACAATTATTACAATTACTGCTCTTTTTTTCACAATTCCCCTAATACCCAGTAAATGCCTCCAGGCTGGTCAGGCTCTTTCTTTATGCTGAGTCAACTGTGTTATTATCCCCACAGCAGTCAAAAGAATAAATAATATTTTTGTTAAATACAAACTAAACCCAGTTGCTTGAATAATAAGAAAAGCCCCAATAAGTGATGATAAAATAATTAAAGCCCAGTCAAATATAACCAGGATAAGAATTACCCCTAATATCCCGCCGACAATAAATATAACCCAAGGAATCCATGAGAGTTGAAAGCCCAATTCCTTAATAAGCATCATCGACACATATCCTCCAGCTAAAAAACCAGCTATTGCCAGTCCTATTTTCTGGACAACAAAAGCCAGGACAAGTCCAATAATCGCGCAAATAAGCGCGGCTATTAAGACAATTTTATCAGATTTGCCAGGCAAAAATAATCCAGCATATTCAAGTCCGATCGCGAAAGCAGTCATCCCGGCAAACAGCCAGAATAATTTACGTCCAAGCATTAGCAACACAATACCCAATACAATATAAGCGATTTCTAAATACATACCATCAAAAGCCCTTTGTTAATTATTAATTGTTCTTATTTGCCAATTCTGCCTTTAATTGTTCGACTTCTTTACTTAGTTTTTCTTGTTGAACCTTAAGATCTTTCATCTGCTGTTTCATTTCAAATAAAGTCCGCGCGACATACTTATCAATTTGTTCGATAATTATTAAACCACCTTTTTCCTGAATTTCCGCATCTTGCGGAACAAGCATACTTGCCTGTCCAACTACGCGCAATTCCATACCCGGAGGCACAAGTTCTTCAACCTCTGCTTGAGTCCTTAAGGTAAATCCAAGAAATATCAAAACTAACAGTATAGTAATAAGACAGCTTTTTTTCATAGTCAATAAGAATGTTTTTCCTTTTTTCATAGTATATCATCTCTTTTAATATAAACAATAATAAAAATATTGCCTCAAAAGCTTAATTTAAGTATAATCTATGTGAGACAGGATGCTCAAGTAAAAGATTATAACCTTCTTTTCAACAATATCTAAAAAAGGATTTTTGATATGGCAGAAAAAAAAGCAAAAACATTTGTCCTTGATACAAACGTAATTCTTCATGACAGCGCCTGTCTTTATCAATTCAAAGATCATGATATAGTTGTTCCTATATACGTACTCGAAGAGCTGGACCGCTTTAAAAAAGGCAATGAAACCCTAAATTTTCACGCCCGGGAGTTTGTCCGAGCTCTGGATAATTTAAGCGGCGATAAGCTGTTTGATGAAGGCGTGCGCATTGGCCCAAATAGAAGTAAAATAATCATCAAGCTCGGTCAAGCAATGCACGAAGACCTGTCTCTGACTTTTTCCAGCGACCTAGCTGATCATAAGATCCTTAATACTGCTTATTGTCTGGCCGATGAAAATCCGGATCGCCAAGTTACGCTTGTAAGCAAAGATGTTAACCTGAGAATGAAAGCAAAAGCAGTTGGCTTAATCGCTGCTGACTATACCAGTGACCATGTTAAAGATATTACCGAGCTATATACCGGCTACCGAGTTGTTGAAGATGTCTCTGATGCCTTGATTGATTTGATGTACAAAGAACCGTTTGAAATTGATCCATCAGAATTATCTTCCAAAAGAGAGATTTTGCCCAATGAATACATCATCATGCGTAATGGAAAAAAATCAGTACTTGCCTACTGCAATCCTGAGACAAAAAAAATTCAACGGATAAATAAAGAATCGGCTTATGGAATTACTCCGCGAAACGCCGAACAAATATTTGCTCTGCACGCTTTAATGAATCCGAAAATTCAGCTAGTAACCATTTCCGGAAAAGCCGGAACAGGAAAAACTCTTCTCGCTTTAGCTGGCGCCTTAGCAAATAAAAAAGAATACTTTCAGATTTATATGGCTAGGCCAATTGTTCCTTTGAGCAATAAAGATATTGGTTATTTACCTGGGGATATCCACTCAAAACTTGAACCTTATATGCAGCCACTTTATGACAATCTGGGAGTTATAAAGCATACATTCATTGAATCTGATTCAAAACAAAGGAAACTGCAAAAATTACTTGATGAAGAAAAGCTTGTAATTGCTCCACTTTCTTATATAAGAGGAAGAAGTTTGGTTGATATTTTCTTTATTGTTGATGAGGCGCAAAACCTGACCCCACATGAAATAAAAACTATTATTACCCGCGCTGGTGATAATACAAAAATGGTTTTCACCGGAGATATTTTCCAAATAGACCATCCATACTTAAATACTTTTTCTAATGGCTTAGCTTATCTGATTGATAAAATGAAAGGCCAAAAAATTTATACTCATATAAATCTGGAAAAAGGAGAGCGTTCTGAGCTTGCAGATCTTGCAAGTGACATACTATAGAAGAAAAGTTAATAACAGTCACATTAAAAAATAATACCTTTACTAAAAACAGAAACATTGACAACTGAAATGTTTCAAATATTCCAGTTTCTCCAAAATCTGAGCCTTTTAAAATAACTGCAATGTTGCAATACTATTTTTGCTTTAATTTAGAAATCCTCTTCTGGCTTGAAAAACACACGAGTTTTTGCGATACAACATCAGACATTATTTTTAAATCCCTATCGCTGACATCATAAACGCCAATAAGATTTTCATATTTAGCAGATTGGGGGATAAGCTCAGCAAATAAATTTTTTGACTGGGCAAGCCATTTAGTATTGAACATAACATTTGTTTTCCCGGGAAACAAAGCAACGTAGAATATGTTTGTCTCAACAAGATCCTGGAAAAAATGTGTTCCAAACGACAGTTCAGGCATTAGGTTATCGGCTGTTGATGCAACCTCTACTAAAACAGAAACATTATTTATTTCCGCAAATTTAACCGGTATCCCTAAAGAAGGCGTTGTTGTCCCCCACCTTCCCGGACCGATAAGCAGCGTAGGCAAGCCTTCTCTATCCTCTATTTTTCTATTCAACTCTCCCACCAAACGAGCAACTTGATATTTGTCCGACTGAACAAGCTTAATATATTTCACTTGATCAACATGTATGATTCTCTTAATCCGCTGCGAAGAGTTACCTCCAAGAAAGTACCCGTGCGATTTAAAAAGTATATCTTCGCTTCTTATCTTTTCTCGTATCTCTACTCCGTGTCCTACTCCCCATGTCTGCAAAGGGCGGCATTGTAACAGGTTTATTTTAAATTTATCATCCTTTGTGAAATTTACAGTGAATTCTATCTCAACCGGATAATTATAGCCCTTTTGCAGTGTTTTTAATATATTCTTAAATGAATCGGCAAAATTATTATCATCAAAGAGTTTATCTAATGTCAATATCCAATGTTCTTCTTCTTTACCCATTTCACTCATCATCCGCATAGCCTCATAATCTTTCACAGCTACGCGTTCTAAATCCGTATAAATTTTTTCATTTACAAGTTCTTCAAGAGAAACAATATCAAAATTATTCTTTTTTATATCTATAAGGTCGACTTTATGCTGCGAAAACCTTTTTAAATCATCTCTTTGTGAGTATGGCCGCTGCAAAGGCGCGTCTAAAGCCACCATTCGGGGATAATCGCCCTCAACGCGGTCAACCGCTCTTGTGCCGAGTCCAAATACCAACCTAAGCATCCCCGCATTAGGATCTATGTTTTCGTTCCATACATATGTATTATAAGAAACTCCAACGCCGGCAAGATCAGGGAAGAAATAATGCTTGTGATGCGCTCCAGATACCCTCTGCACCAAAAGTCCCATTTGCTCATCTAATTTATCCAATCCTCTTTGTTTTCTGTAGGCAAGAGCATCTTCACTCATCGTACTTGCATAAATAAGTTTTACAGCCTCAGCGAATTTAATATACCTTTGCTCAGGAGTGCCTTGATTTGCTAAAAATATACTTTCATATTTTCCGGCAAACGCGTTCCCAAAGCCATCCTCTAAAAGAGAGCTTGAACGAATTATAATCGGAGATGCGCCAAAATATTCGATAATCTGCTGGAACTGCTCCATTATCTCATCCGGGAACATTCCGTAAAGCATCTTTTCTTTCAAAATTTTCGCAGTGGTGAAATATCCCTCTTCTGTTCTTTGCTGCATGCGCAATTTCCACCATTGGTTTTCAACTAAATATGAATAAAACATATCCGAACCTATATAAAATGAATCATGGGGCTCTGAAAATTTTCCCCAAAACAACGATTTGTTTTTTGATAACATCTTCCTGGCCAAAAGCATACCCACAGTTTTCCCACCAATAAAACCAGTTCCAACTAATTTGGATTTTATATCCAGAAGATCCAAGAGTGAAAAATTACGTACGACTAAAGCTAAAATTTTCTTGTTTTTTGTTATCATTATTCCGCTAAGCCTTTTTATCATATCCAGAATCTTCTTTTTTGATACACGAGTTTTTTTAATCAACTCCTCGGCTTCAAGAAATAAACGATCCCAGTAATCAAGATTTCGCTTAACACTTTCAGCTCCTTTTTCACGCATATATGAAAGGATTTTAACAGCATTAACGCTGTCCGTGATCGGTATACATAATTCACCTTCCCTCTGGTGCGGAAGAAACATCGTTGGTGAATACCTATTCCATACTTTCAACGGATGAAGATAAAAACTGCCCTCACAGTGGTAAACATCGAGAAGCAGCTGTGTTGTCTCACGAATACGGGCTATAGATTTAAATGAGTGGTTATTGCGTAATATAGAAAAATAAGTGATTGTTTTCAGCTCATAAAGATACGGACAGGTAACCTTGAAAAAGGTTCCGATCATCATATCTGAGGCCCAAGCAAAAAGAAGCTCAGATAAACAATCAAACACATAATAAGCGCCTTCCCCTTCCCGGGTAATGATATTATGTAATTTTGTAGTAAAAAATTCAAATCCGGCATTAGGATCAAGCTCGTATCGCTTTATTCTTTTTGAGGGCTTGAGCACCTCAACATGTAAAGCAAACCTTATGTATATAACTTTCTTTTTTTGTTTGAGCGACTCATCCACAAATGGCTTTACCAGCTGGATATAATCCTTCACATCATCTATCTGCCAAACGACATTATCTCCTGACTTTAATCCTGTAATTACATTATCCAGCCCTTTTATTCCTGTGCTTATCATATGTATTATCCTTTTTCTTAATAATAAATTCTTAAAAGCAACTTACATTAACGGCAAATTGCTTTCTCCCATTAAATATTTATCAACACTATACGCACAGTTTCTCCCTTCGGCGATCGCCCATACTACTAATGATTGCCCTCTCCTCATATCACCGGCAGCAAACACTTTGTCTACTGAACTCATATAGTCTGTATCTGTTTTTACATTCCCACGCTCATCAAATTCAACCCCAAGATCAGTAAGCATCCCTGAATGTTCTGGGTGAATAAATCCTATTGCCAGAATAACCATGTCCGCTTCAATCTCAAACTCACTACCGGGTATTTTTCTCATAACCGGACAGCTGTTGGCTTGTGTTTTGGAAAATTCAACTCTTGTACAGGAGATTTTCTTAACAAGATCTTTTTCACCAATAAATTTCTCAGTCAATACCGCCCAGTGACGCTGCCCTCCTTCCGCGTGGCTAGATGATGTTTTTAAGAGCAGCGGATAATTCGGCCAGGGATAATCATCTGTTCGGCATTCCGGAGGCTGAGGCATAACCTCTATTTGCACCACACAATCAGCTCCCTGTCTGTGCGCGGTTCCCACGCAATCTGATCCTGTATCCCCTCCGCCGATTACAACAACTTTTTTCCCTTTTGCGTTTATAATTTTATCAGCGGCAACCTTTTCGCCGCCTATTATTTTATTTGCCTGCATCAGATAATCCATAGCAAAGTATATACCCTTGAGATCTCTGCCTTCGATTTTAAGATCCCTGGGTGTCCGCGACCCTCCGGCCAAACAAAGTGCATCAAACTTCTTTAACATATCTTTAACCGCGTAATCTTTTCCTACTTCTATGCCTGTTTTAAAAACCACTCCTTCTTTTTCCCATATATCTATACGCCTATCGATAATATTTTTTTCAAGTTTAAAGTCAGGTATGCCATAACGTAATATCCCCCCGGCTTTTTTGTCTCGCTCAAAAACAATTACATTGTGTCCGGCTTTATTAAGCTGTACCGCGCATGACAGGCCTGCCGGACCTGAACCGATCACTGCGATTTTTTTATTTGTCCTGCTGCTTACAGGCCTGGGCTTCACCAAGCCATGCTTAAAACCAAGTTCTACTATAGAGAGTTCATTTTCGCGAATTGTCACTGCCTCTTCATTTAAACCTAAAACACAGGCATATTCACAAACAGCCGGGCAGACTCTGCCGGTTATTTCAGGCAGGTTATTTGTTGCTTCTAAAAGCAAAAGAGCCTTCTTCCAATTCCCTGAAAACATATAGTCATTCCATTCCGGGATATAATTACCCAGCGGACAACTCCAATGACAAAAGGGTATGGCGCAATCCATACAGCGGGATGCTTGTTCCTGTGATTGGCCTTGAGACCGCAATTTATAAACGTCCTTAAAATCCCGCACGCGTTCACATGCCTGGCGATATTCTCCATCCTGTCGTGCTATTTTCAAAAACCCTCTCAGATCACCCATCAGCTTCCTCCGCCAAATCAAGTTTTTTTTCTATTTTGCTTCCTGCTAAAATATGTTTATATTCTATTGGAATAACCTTTACTATATTCTTTAATTCCTCAGGCATATTATCAATAATTTTTTTTGCCTTGCTGCTTTTTGTATACTTGTAATGATTTTGGAGCAAGTGATACAGTGTTTCTTTATCTTCTTCTTGTACTTTTTCTAGTTCAATCATATCCATATTGCATTGATTTTTAAATGTCTTTTCTTCATCATATACATAGGCTATCCCGCCTGACATTCCCGCAGCAAAATTCCTGCCTGTTTTACCCAAAACAACAACTCTACCGCCGGTCATATATTCACAGCCATGATCGCCAACTCCTTCAACCACAGCATAAAGCCCTGAATTTCTCACGCAGAATCTTTCTCCGGCAATACCGCGGATATAAGCCTCTCCTGATATTGCGCCATAAAAGCTGGTATTACCGATAATTATATTCTCTTCAGGTTTATACTGCGCTTTTGCATCCGGATATATTATAATCTTACCGCCGGAAATCCCCTTGCCGACATAGTCATTCGTCATTCCTTCCATTTCAAACATTATGCCTCTGGCTAGAAAAGCTCCGAAGCTTTGTCCGGCGATTCCTTTGAATTTACACTTTATGGTGTCCTCTAAAAGAACTCCATCCCCACATCTGCGGCAAACTTCTCCGCTTAACATTGTACCAGCAGCTCTGTTTGTATTATTAATATCTGAGAATAAGCTGACCGGTTTATTATTATCAAGAGCATCTTTACATTTTTCAATAAGCTTTCTGTCAAGAACATTATCCAGTCCGTTATCTTTTTTTAAATCAAAATATCGCCCCACATTTTCTGGAACATCCGGCCGATAGAGAATCCGGGAAAAATCAATTCCCTTTGCTTTTTCAGGGATGATTTCTTCGTTTAATTCGAGAAAGTCCGTTCTGCCGATTAAATCATTTATAGTTTTTACACCCAAATTTGCCATGATCTGGCGAACTTCCTGAGCGACAAAATGAAAATAATTTACAATATATTCCGGACGGCCTCTAAATCTTTTTTGTAAAATCCCATCCTGTGTAGCTACGCCGACTGAACAGTTATTCAGATGACAATGCCTTAACATGACACAACCGCTGACGATCAAGACTGCCGTACAAAAACCAAATTCTTCCGCCCCAAGCATAGCGGCTATAGCCACATCACGACCTGTACGCATCTGTCCATCAGTTTGTATGCGTACTCTTGAACGCAGATTATTAAGCAGCAATGTCTGATGTGTCTCAGCAAGTCCTAATTCCCATGGCATCCCCGCGTATCTCAAAGAACTTTTCGGTGATGCTCCGGTGCCGCCGTCTGCCCCTGAAATAAGAATCATATCCGCGTGGCCTTTGGCAACTCCCGCAGCAACAGTGCCCACTCCAACTTCTGAAACAAGCTTTACACTTATACGTGCTTTAGCATTAGCATTTCTTAGATCAAATATCAGTTGCGCCAAATCTTCTATCGAATATATATCATGATGCGGCGGAGGCGATATCAAAGTAACTCCGGGCGTTGTATATCTCGTGCGAGCAATTTCCGCGCTGACTTTATGCCCCGGCAATTGGCCGCCCTCGCCGGGTTTTGCTCCCTGGGAAATCTTTATTTGTATTTCGTCAGCATTGACAAGATAGTTTATGGTAACGCCAAAACGCCCAGATGCAACCTGCTTTATAGCGCTTCTCCTTGAATCGCCATTAGGCAGAGTAATAAACCTGTTAGGATCTTCGCCTCCTTCACCGGTATTTGATTTGCCGCCTATCCTGTTCATGGCAATAGCAATTGTCTCATGCGCAGCGCTGCTTATCGAACCAAAACTCATAGCTCCTGTAGCAAAACGTTTCATAATATCTTCAATAGGTTCTACTTCATCTATCGGGATCGGCTTTATTTTTTTATCCCCAGAGGTGGAAAATTTAAGCAAACTCCTTAAAGTTGTCGGATTAGCAGATTGGTCATTTATCATTTGAGCAAATTGCCTGTACTTATTAAGGTCATTATTGTGTGTAGCGTCCTGTAACGCCGCGATGCTGTTCGGATTCCAAAGATGCGATTCCCCATCCTTTTTCCACTGATATATACCGCCGCTTGCCAAATTCGGAATATCCATATTGTTTTCCGGATAAGCTTCTTTATGCAGCTTTATCGTTTCATCCGCGATTCCTTCAATTCCTACTCCGGAAATACGTGTTGACGTGCCGGAAAAGTATTTACCGATCAGCTCATCATCCAAACCAAGCGCCTCAAATATCTGCGCCCCTCTATAGCTTCTAAGGGTAGAAATGCCCATCTTAGATATAATCTTTAATATACCATCTGTTAATGCTTTCTTGTAGTTTTTCCGTGCTTGTTTAAAATTCAGAGAGATTTCTTTTTCTTCAATAAGATACTTTATAGCTTCATAAGCCAGATATGGATTAACGCAATCCGCGCCATACGAAAAAAGAAGCGCAAAGTGATGTACCTCTCTGGGCTCAGCACTTTCAACTATAATGGCCACCTGTGAACGTATGGTCTTTCTGACAAGATGCTGATGAACCCCGCTCATAGCTAAAAAAGCCGGCAAAGCAATATTGTCTTTGTCAACACCCCGGTCACTTAAGATAACAAAAGAATACCCTTGCTCAATAGCATATTCTGCCTCAAAACAAATCCTATCCAAAGCCTGGATAAATCCGTCTTTTCCTGTTGAAGCGCCAAAAAAAGTATAAATTGTTTTTGCTTTGAACCCCTGGATACTGATATCACGCAAATTCTGCAGATCTTCATTGCTCAATATCGGATTTTTTACTCTGAGCTTATGACTATGCCCCGGATGTTCATGGAGAATATTCTTCTCCGGACCAATAAAACTTTCCAGGCTCATTACCAGCTTTTCCCTTATGGAATCTATTGCCGGGTTTGTTACCTGAGCAAAAAGCTGTTTAAAATAATTATATAGAAGTTGGGGTTTCTTTGAAAGAAATGCGTGAGGAGTATCGTTTCCCATTGATCCCACAGGCTCTTTCCCCTCTTCGGCCATAGGTTTTATTATCATTTTAAGATCTTCACGCGTATAGCCAAAGGCCTTAAGATTAGCTAAAATATCTTCGTTCTTATACCCAGATACACCACCGCAAATAAGTTTGTCCAGATCAATCATATTCTCTTCATTGTACTGCCCATAGGGATGGCGCGCTGAAACATTTTTCTTTATTTGGGAATCATTTATTATCCGGCCGGATTCTGTATCTATCAGTAATATTTTTCCTGGTTCAAGCCTGCCGCTGATTTCGATTTCAGCAGGAGGGATATCCAATACCCCCACCTCAGAAGCCATAACAACAAATCCCTTTTTCGTTACAATATAACGCGCTGGACGCAAGCCATTCCTGTCTAGTACTGCTCCTACATTTTTGCCGTCAGTAAAAGCTATTGCTGCCGGGCCGTCCCATGGCTCCATAAAACAAGCATGGTATTTATAAAAATCTTTTAATTGCTTTTCCATAAACTCATCATACTGCCACGCAGCCGGAATAAGCATCATCATCGCATGTTCAAGTGAACGGCCGGATAACACTAAAAGTTCAAAAATATTATCAATTGCAGCAGAATCGCTTCCTCCTTCGACAATAACCGGCTTTAGTTTTTCTATGTCTGTGCCGAAAAGTTCACTGCTCATTAACCGCTCACGCGCACGCACCCAATTCACATTACCGCGCAATGTATTTATTTCGCCGTTATGGGCTAAAAAACGAAACGGCTGCGCCAAATCCCATGTCGGAAAAGTATTGGTGCTATATCTTGAATGTACTAAACAAAAAGCACTCTCTATTTCTTTATCAAAAAGATCCGGGAAAAATTTTTTCAGCTGTGAAGGCATTAGAAGCCCTTTATAACTCAATGTCCTGGATGATAGATTTGTAATATAAAAAGAGGTCTTTTGCTCGACAGCTGATTCTTTAACAGCATTCTCTATCTGCTTGCGAATAACATACAGCTTACGTTCAAAGGCCAGTTCATCCGAAAGATTTTCATTCCTGCCGATAAACACCTGTGAAATAAACGGCATTGACTTTTGGGCTCCCTTACCGATAGCAGAATTATCCACAGGGATATCACGCCAGCCCAAAAGCTTCTGCCCTTCCGCGTGAACAATATTCTGAAATATTTCCTGGACTGATTCTCTTGCAAGATTATTCGGAGGTAAAAAGATCAAGCCCGTTCCATAGCAACCGATCTCAGGTATTGCAATGCCTCTTTTCTTGCAAACCTTGAGTAAAAATTTATGGGGGATCTGGATAAGTATGCCTGCTCCGTCTCCGATAGCCGGATCAGCTCCGACAGCACCGCGATGACTCAATCTCTCCAGAACCTCAATACCCTGTTCGATAATATCATGAGTCTTTTTGCCGTTAATATTACAGACAAAGCCTACGCCGCAAGCATCTTTTTCAAAGCCAGGATCATAAAGACCCTGTTTAGCAGGTAAATGTTTAAACTTCATCAGGAATTATTCCTTTCTTTTTCAAAATCTTGTTTTTAATCTAATTTAGATTTAAATTCTTTTATATTTATCTTAAGTTTTTTAATTTTTACATACAAAGTATTTCTATTTATCCCTAAAAGTACTGCTGCTTTCTTTTGATTACCGCAAGTTTCTTTTAGCACCATTTCAATCAAAGGTTTTTCTACTATCTCTATTAAATGTTTGTATAGATGTTTTGTATCTTTTTTGATAAAAAAAATCTCAATCTCTTTTATTTGATTCTGGAAACTATTAATTTTTTCGCTGAATGAGCTCATATTACCTCATTTTAAAATACTTATTAACTGCCTAAAATTTAAGCACTTGATTTGAAAATTTTTTAAATTTCCTGATTCGCAACAGCATTCCTTTTTTTAATAATTTTAAGAAAGCTTGCTCCAATAACATCCATTTGCAGCTCAAAATCTTTTTTAATTTCACTATATTTTGAAAGCATGCTCTTCGCATATTCCTGTTTTTCAGCATCAGCAATATTAAAATACTTTTCCGTCCAATCAAAAATTTCCTTATCAGTAACCTCTAAATGAAACTGCAACCCATAAACATAATCACCTATTTTAAATGCTTGATTGCGGCAAGCAGCCCCTTGGGCCAATAAAACAGCGCCAACCGGCAGATTAAAAGTATCTCCATGCCAATGAAAAACTTCAAGCTCTTCATTGACTAAATAAAACAAATCATCTGCTTTGCCTTGATCAGTTAATTTCACCACAGACCAGCCGATTTCTTCTTTTTCCGCTTTTTTAACTTGCGCTTTTTCTGCTTTAGCAATTAACTGCGAGCCAAGGCATATACCTAAGCAGGGGATATCAAGCTTAATAATTTTTTTAAGAAACTCATCTTCCTTTTTCAAAAAAGGATATTTGTCTTCCTCGTAAGCATTCATCGGCCCGCCTAAACTGACAATTGCTTCGATTTCATTAAAATCATCAGGCAAAGCCTGGTCATCATAAAGTTTAATTATCGAAGTCGCAAAACCATTATTTTCAAATAAAGGCTTTAACATCCCTGGACCTTCGATCGGTTCGTGTTCAAGAAAATATATCATTTAATAAAATCCCTCATTCCCAAAATTATTTAATGGACATAAGAGCGATACTTATTTTCAAAGCATCGCTCTTCTATCCTGATTGCTATTTTTCAACAAACTAACTCTTATAAAACAAGCAGCAGTTCTTGATATTTTGCCATTGGCCAAAGCTCATCGGCCACTAATTCTTCAGCTATATCAACCACAACTCTGAGTTTATTTAAAGCTGCGACGCATTTTACAGCCATTAGTTTTGCTTTTTTAAGCTCATCACCGGCTTTCTCAGCTATTGCCATCTCTTTTTCCAGACCATTAATGCCAGCCTGGATATCACCGTATATTTTATTTAACTCTTTAATATCTGAAGCTATGATTGAATCCTTAATTCCAGCAGCTTTGACTCCAGTATTTGCATCAGCCAGTAATCCAAGTTGCTTGAGCAATGCCGGCATTACCAGTGTCTTGGCAATATTCATTGCTGTCTTAAATTCAATTTCTTTAATCTTATTATATGCTTCAAGTTTAATTTCCACCTTTGAATGAACTTCTTTCGCGTTTAAGACTCCCAAGCTTTCATATAAATTGATCACATCTTTCTGTAAGAATTGTTCTAAAGCTTCTGGTGTATTTTTAGTATTAGGCAAACCGCGCTTTGCCGCTTCTTTATGCCATTTCTCATCATAGTTATTTCCTTCAAAACGCACGTGTTTTGTTTGTTTTAGAACTTTTTCTAATACTTCAATTGCCTTGGCTTTACCATCTGTCTTGGCTGTACTCTTTTCCATCCGGTCAGCAATTTCATTATAGCCATAAGCCATAAGCATATTTAGCAAAGTAGCTGCTTCAGAACAGTTCTGAGATGAACCCACTGCTCTAAACTCAAACTTATTGCCAGTAAAAGCAAGCGGCGATGTTCTATTCCTGTCTGATGTATCTTTTGCTACTTTTGGCAGATCCTGCAGGCCTAAATATATTTCAGACATCTTTTTATCAGTAACAGAACCTAAACCCTCGATTTCATTAAGCAAAGCATCGAGATATTCACCAAGATACACTGACATAATTGCCGGAGGAGCTTCATTTGCGCCTAAGCGGTGATCATTGCCAGCATCAGCAACCGCGCCTCTTAATAATCCGCCAAATTTATCCACGCCAAGCATAAGCGCTCCTAAAGAAAGCAGAAAAATAATATTATTCTGCGGAGAGCCTGAAGGATCAAAATAATTAGCGCCGGTATCATCACCAATTGACATATTGAAGTGCTTGCCTGAACCATTTACTCCCCCTAATGGTTTTTCATGCAGCACGGCAACCATTTCATGGCGGTCAGCTACTTTTTGCATAATATCCATCAGCTGCAAGTTATGGTCTATGGAAAGATTAACTTCCTCATATAAAGGCGCGATTTCAAACTGATTAGGAGAAACTTCATTATGCCGAGTTTTAGCGGGAATTCCCCGGCGAAACAATTCATTATCCATGTCTTCCATAAACTCAATAACACAGGATTTAATTGCCCCAAAATAATGATCTTCCATTTGCTGGCCTTTTGCCGGCTGAGCGCCAAACAAAGTCCTTCCGCAAATAATCAAATCAGGACGGGTCGCATAAAGTTCTTTTGAAAACAGAAAATATTCCTGCTCAGGACCGCCAAAAACTTTAATTGTTTTTACTTTTTTATTTCCTAACAACTGCTGCAGTCGAAGTGCTGCCTTGCTCACAGCCTTTAAAGAACGCAGCATCGGTGTTTTCATATCCAAAACATCACCTGTCCATGACAAGAAAACAGAGGGAATTACCAGAGTCTTTGTGTCGCCGGCTTCTAACAAAAAAGCCGGCGATGTCGGATCCCAGGCTGTATATCCGCGGGCTTCAAAAGTAGAACGCATCCCGCCTGATGGAAAAGATGAAGCATCTGGTTCTGATTGGATAAGCTGTCTGGCAGATAATCTCTCAACTATCTCACCATTCTTGCCATAAGTAATAAACGCGTCATGCTTTTCCGCTGTACCGCCGCGCTGGGGTTGAAACCAATGCGTAAAATGAGTCGCTCCGTTTTCAATCGCCCATTCTTTCATTGCATGCGCAACATCACCGGCAATTGATTCATCAAGCAGTTTCCCTGTTTCAATAGTTGCCAGCAATTTTCCGCAAACATCCTTACTAAGTTTTTCAGCCATAACTTTTTTACTAAAAGTCAACTCTCCGAAAATTTCACTTACACTTGCCATATATTCCTCCTTATTCCTTTAATTTGTACTCTAACAATATTGTTTATTAATAAAAAAATGGCATTCTTTTTTTAGCAAAAGAACGCCATTGTCTTTTCATTGTGCCTCATTTTTAAGCACTTCTTTGTGCTTATTAGTTAAAGTAACTTTAACAATTTTTTGGTAACTTGTCAATAAAATTTTTAGCCTATCGCTTTTTGGCCCTTTTCACCAGTTCTGATACGAATACACTCAGGAAGATCAGTAATAAATATCTTACCGTCTCCGATTTTTCCAGTTCTTGCGCCCTTAATAATTGCATCTACGGTTATCTGGACAAAATCTGCATTAACAGCTATTTCCAGCTTTATTTTCGGCAATAGATTAACCTTAAATATCTTACCGCGATAAGTTTCTGTATAACCTCTTTGCTGTCCGCAACCTTTAACTCTGCTTACTGTCATTTTATGAACATCTGCTTTAAATAATTCTTCTTTAACCGCATCAAGCCTGTCCGGCTGAATGATTGCCTCGATTTTTTTCATTTTTATTGTCCTCCGTTTTACAATGATTCTTCTGGATATGCTTCAATATTATGTATGCTTAAATCCGGTCCCATAAACTCATCATGTTCAGAAAGCCTTAGTCCCATAGTTTTATTAAGAATAGTATATACAATCCAACCGCTTAATAAAGCAAATATAACTGCAGCTAATGAACCGATTATCTGAGCTAATAAACTTACTCCTCCTAAACCGCCAAACATTTTCATCCCAAATATGCCGCAGGCAATACCACCCCAAGTCCCTGCTACCCCATGCAAAGGCCATACGCCTAAAACATCATCTATTTTAAATATTTCTGTCTCTACATAAAATAGTTTTACAAAAATAAATGCCGCTATTCCGCCAACAATTAAAGCTCCCAGCGGATGCATTACATCTGAACCTGAGCATACTGCGATCAGTCCGGCAAGGGCCCCATTGTGAATAAAAGTAACATCATTCTTTGAAACAATTAATGCTGTAATAATCCCGCCAACCATGGCCATTAAAGAATTAACCGCAACTAAGCCGGAAATACTGCTTAATTGACCAGCACTTACCACATTAAATCCAAACCAGCCCACACAAAGCAACCAGCTGCCTAAAGCAAGAAGGGGAATATTGCTTACCTTTATCCCAAAACTTTCTCCATTAACATAGCGTTTAAGTCTTGGTCCCAAAATTATTATTGCCGGCAAAGCCATCCAACCCCCTATGGAATGCACGACAACTGATCCGGCATAATCATGAAATGGAATGCCTCCGGTAATTCCTGATAACCAGCAGCCAGGCTGACCTAAAAGAGAATTTTTTCCCCAAACAAATGATTCAAATATTGGGTAGGCAAATGCAACCAGAATAGCTCCAGCTATTGATTGCGGCCAGAATTTAGCACGTTCCGCTATCCCGCCTGAAATTATCGCAGGAATACACGCAGCAAAAGTCAGTAAAAAAAAGAAATGGATAATATCAAAACCCTGATTTGATCCTAATAATTCAGCTGCTGGTCTTAAAAAGGAAATGCCATAGGCTAAAGGAAAACCAATAAGAAAATAAACTATTGTCGAAAACCCCCAGTCAGTAATAATTTTCACCAAAGCATTTACCTGGCTTTTTTTCCTTACTGATCCGACCTCAAGAAAAGCAAATCCAGCATGCATTGAAAAAACAAGTATTGATCCTAAAAGTAAAAATAAAACATTTCCGCTATTGGTCAATTGCTGTAAACCAACAGATAAAGCCGCATTATCCATAACAACTCCTTTCCACTATAAAGTTATTAACAAAAAAGGCATTCTTTATCTTTTAAAGATAAAAACGCCTTTGTCTTTTCCTGCAGCACCGCATTGTGCTAACTTTAATATAAGTATATTAATTAATCAATTGGTAACCAAAAGTTTATTCAATTGGTTAATCAATTGAAAATAATTTGCCAAATAAATGCCTGGTCAGATATATAATTATCTAGCCAGGCATCAATTAAGACTCACTTACTTATAAGAATAATCTGATCAACCAATAGCTTTCTGTCCTTTTTCCCCAGTACGGATTCGAATACATTCCGGCAAATCAAGCACAAAAATTTTACCATCACCGATTTTTCCAGTTCTTGCACCCTTAATAATAGCATCAATTGTTGGCTGCACAAAATCCGTATTAACCGCAATCTCCAGTTTAACTTTTTTAAGCAAATTTACTTCATGAATAACTCCGCGGTATGTTTCAGTAAAACCCTTTTGCTGTCCGCAGCCTAAGGCATTAGTAACTGTCATCTTATGTACACCTGCCTCAAAAAGCGCCTGCTTTACATCAGGCAATTTATAAGGCTGAATCATTGCAATAATTAACTTCATTGTAAACCTCCTTTTTATTCAGTAACAAAAATCTGGAAACCAGCATATGATTCCATGCCATGTTCGCCAATATCAAGACCTCTTAATTCCTCTTCTCTGGACACCCTCAATCCAATAGTAGCATTAAGCACTTTAAATACAGTCCCCATGGTGATAAGGATAAAAACAGCAACACTGGCAACACCAAGAAGCTGAATTCCTAACTGGGTTAATCCTCCTCCATATATTAATCCCTCATGGGCAAGACCTAAGGCTTGTTTGCCAAAAATTCCAATAGATAATGTCCCCCACACTCCATTTACCCCATGCACAGGAAAAGCACCAACAGGATCATCAACATGCAATTTATCCAGCAAAACAACAGCTAGCACCACTAGAATGCCTCCTACAGCACCAATCACAATTGCCGCCCAGGAATCAACAAATGCACAAGGCGCGGTTATGGCCACAAGACCAGCCAAGGCTCCGTTCATGGCCATCGACAGATCAGGCTTGCCAAACATTTTCCAAACTATCATCATTGCGCAAATTCCGCCTGCTGCAGCAGCAAGATTGGT
Organism: Candidatus Omnitrophota bacterium; assembly: GCA_018817585.1. Taxonomy (GTDB): domain Bacteria; phylum Omnitrophota; class Gorgyraeia; order B26-G9; family B26-G9; genus JAHITE01. The sequence continues at coordinate 6,336 of JAHITE010000007.1, read as the reverse complement.
ATTTAAAGCAACTCTGGCTATAAGATCACCATTGCCTACACTCAATGTTGAACCAGGATTAAACCCAAACCAGCCAAACCAAAGAATAAAAACACCCAAAGAAGCAAGCGGAATAGAATGGCCTGATATTGCATTTGCCGAGCCATCTTTATTATATTTACCTTCTCTTGGTTTTAATATTATTGTTCCAATTAAAGCCGCAAAACCGCCAACAGCATGTACAACTGTTGATCCGGCAAAATCAGAAAATCCCAAACTACTCAACCAGCCGCCGCCCCATATCCAATGGCCCACAATCGGATAAATAAAAGCCGAAATCACAAAAGAATATACTAAATATGCCTGGAATTTCATGCGCTCTGCCATACCACCGGCAACAATTGTCGCTGCTGCTCCGCAAAAAGCTGCCTGAAACAGCCAAAAGGCAGCCAAGGGAATATTTGCTCCGCTTTGCGCTCCGGATAAACACCAGCCATGCATTCCGATAAAACCATTACCTGTTCCAAACATAATCGCGTAACCAAAAACAAAAAAACCAATTGAAGCCATGCAAAAATCAAGAAAATTCTTGGTTAAAATATTACAGGTATTTTTAGCTCTGATAAAACCCGCTTCAACCATACCAAAACCAGCTTGCATAAAAAATACTAGAAAAGCAGCGATTAAGACCCAAACAGTATCTAAACCCCTCACTACTTCTGCCATGCTGGTGTCTGCGGCAAAGACTAGCGGGCTTATCAGAAAAATTGATAAGACCATTGCCAGAGTGATACCAACAATCTTACTAAGCTTACCCATTTTATTCTCCCCTCCTTTGAACATATAACTGATTAATTAATTGAGAATTATTGCTTAAAAAAAATCAAAAAAGTTTTAGTTTCTCCTTTACTAATTCTGCATAGATTCGATTAATTCTGTTTGTTTTAAACCAGCGAGAAACTGTAGAAACTTGGATATCTAACTTCTTAGATAAATCATATAAAGTATACCCCCTTTCTTCTTTCATGAGCTTTAAGGTTTGGATTAAATCTATATTTTCCATTATATCACCTAACTAAAAAGACGTTTCAATCCTTTTTTAGAAGGATCAAAACGTCTTTGTTTTTTATCGGCACTTCAATGTACCAATTAATTATCTTTATTATACAAGTAAACAAACCTTGTCTGCGGTAACTCAATATTTAACCAATTGCTTTTCCTCCTGTTTCTCCGGTTCTAATCCTTACACATTCCGGAAGATCAAGCACAAAAATCTTGCCATCCCCTATTTTACCGATTCGCGCACCTTTAATAATCGCATCTACTGTTTGTTTCACATATTGTTCATTTACCGCTATTTCGATTTTTAATTTTTTCAGCAGATTAACCTCATGGATAACACCACGATATGTTTCAGTAAAACCTTTTTGCTGTCCGCAGCCAAGAGCATTGGTCACAGTCATCTTATGCACATCCGCTTCAAAAAGCGCCTTTTTAACATCAGGTAATTTATAGGGTTGAATCATTGCTATAATCAGCTTCATTTTCCCTCCTTAAATGAGCGCCTGACTTACGGAGTGTTCTTTGCGACGTAAAGTCAGCCCGCGCGAATTTATCCCGCCTTGGCGGGATTTAGTCCGAAATGACTGCGGCCTAGCAGACAGTTTCGGAATCATTATTATTTGCAATTGACTTGCGGAGCACAAGCAGCATCAAGTCAACCACACGAATTTGTCCCACTGTTTTAAGATTCTGTTGAAAATATCTGAAAACCAGCATAAGCTTCCATACCATGCTCTCCGATATCAAGACCTTTTAACTGTTCTTCATCATTTACTCTCAAGCCCATTATTGCTTTTGCTGCGGAAAATACAATAAGCGCGGCGATAAAAACCCAAACAAATACAGCGGTAATACCAATAAGCTGTGTACTTAGCTGCACAAAACCACCGCCGAAAAATAAGCCATTAACCGCGCCCATGCCGCTTGATTGCCCATATGCAGCTTGAGCAAAAAGACCAACACTCAAAGTTCCCCATGCACCGCAAACACCATGTACCGAGATAGCCCCTACAGGATCATCAATCTTAAGTACTTTATCAATAAATTCAACACTGAATACAACCAGTAAACCAGCGATTGCGCCAATAATTATTGCGCTTAAGGGTGAAACACTTGCGCAGGGAGCTGTAATTGCTACCAACCCTGCCAAGGCGCCATTTAAAGTCATTGATAAATCAGGTTTTCCATATCTTTTCCAGGTCACAAACATCGCTATTATAGAACCCGCTGCGGCAGCTAAGTTTGTAGTTACCGCAATTGTCGCAATACTCAAGTTTGTTCCTGCAGTAGTACTTCCTGGGTTAAATCCAAACCAGCCAAACCAAAGAATAAAAACACCCAAAGCTGCTAAGGGGATATTATGTCCTGGAATTGCTTTAGAAGAACCATCCTTATTATATTTACCAAGCCTTGGGCCAAGCAGCATAGCACCAGCAAGAGCGGCCCAACCTCCAACCGAATGAACAACTGTAGAACCAGCAAAATCAATCATTCCTTTTTGTGCAAGCCAGCCGCCGCCCCATATCCAGTGACCAACAACTGGATAAATTAGCGCGGTAATAAAAACACTATAAAAAAGGTACGCGGAAAACTTTGTGCGTTCTGCCATTGCTCCGGATACTATGGTTGCCGCTGTTGCCGCAAACACTGCCTGAAACATCCAATACGCAAACTTCCATAAACCCGCGCCAGTTGAAGGGTCTGCCGCGCTTAAGAAGAACCCATCTGTGCCAAACAATCCCATTGCGCTTGTTCCAAACATTATGCCAAAACCAACTAACCAATACGCAATAGATCCTACACTGAAATCCATAAGATTTTTCATCATGATATTACAAGAGTTTTTTGCTCTGGTAAAACCAGTCTCTACCATGGCAAAACCAGCCTGCATGAAAAATACGAGAAATGCTGCCAGTAGAGTCCAGATCGTATTTATCGCTACCGCATTACTCTCAGCTGTTTCTCCTTCAGCAAATGCCGGCAATGCCAAAAACAATGCCAGAACAATTAAACTACACAATATAAATCGGGTTTTTCTCCAAAAATTATTAAACATCACACACCACCTTTCTTGTTAGAACGAACAACCTAAACTAATTCCACCATAGGTTCTTTTCTTTTGATTACCATCATCAGCTGCCTTAAGATCACCAGAAGGCACTGTATACCCTAAAACAGGCGAAAGACTTAAACTTTTGGTCAAAGGGATAGTTAAACCAGCGTTAAGATTACAATCACTGCCGTTTCCCGCAATAAATAATTTATCATTAAATCCAAGACTAGCACCCAAGTTCAGAGTTATTGCAGGATCTTGAACAATAGTAAAACTATGTGAAACCGCTAGATTAAGATATGATCCGTCTCCGCCGCCCTGATCTTCTTTTCCATAGTCTTTATAATAAGTAATTGACGGAGATAATAAGACAGGTAAAGACACTCCTAAGTACCACTCCTTGCTATAACTATCGGCAGTTGGAAAACTATAGTAAGTATGTCCTGCTGAAACACTGAGATACTCAAAAGCATAAGTATAGTCAATCGTAAAATCCTGTTCATCAGAACCAGATGCATCTGCTTGTGAAGCATCATAGCTGCCCCAATAAGAAATCGTAAATCCATAACCGCTTAAATTAAAGCCCGGCTGAATAACAGGATCAGTATCTAAAGTAAACCCTCTCCATATATATTTATTGTAGACATCCAAGGTTGATGACGCTTCGATCTTGTATGTTGGAAGAATCCCCTCTTCAAACTCTGCTTTTGCCTGAGAGCCTTCAATTAATAAACAACCCATAACCAAACCTAAAAACAAACCGCTTATTTTTTTAAACTTATTCATTGTAATCCTCCTTTAAATGAGCGCCTGACTTACGGAACACAAGTGACGTAAAATCAGCCTGCGCGAATTTATCCCGCCTTGGCGGAATTTAGTCCGAAATGACTGCGGCCTAGCAGGCACTTTCGGAATCGTTATTTATCAGACTATTGCTTTATTTCCTCTTTCTTTTGTTCTTACCCGTATGCAATCATCTAAAGGCATAATGGCAATTTTTCCGCTACCCAGCTTTTCATCTTTACAGCATGCGATTATTGTTTCAACAATATCTTCGACAAGTTCATCAGTTATATAAAGTTCTATTTTTGTTTTTGGTAAAAACAGAAAGTTATCAGGCCTAATAGCTTCCCTACCAAAACCTTTTACTTCAGTAACTGTTGCTCCGGCTATTCCTGATAAACGAAGTGCATCACTTAACTCCTTGAGCTTTTCCGGTCGGATAACACATTCTATCTTTTTCATTACTCACCTCCTCTATTAACCGCGCAGAGCGGCTTAATCTAAAATTTCTTATATGAATTATCAAAGAACATTTAAAAATAAAAAAGGTGCCTATTTTCTCTACTACTTTGAGAAAAAAGACACCAATGTCTTTAAAGCAAAAAAGCGTTCCTTAACATAATTAAGAACGCCTTTGTTTATCACACAACAATGTGTGTTTAGTTATTACTAATTCTTATAAATAAGATTCGCCGTGCTTTGGCGGAATTACTCTTCTGTTGCTTCTTGTGTTTACACAAGTAATATAAATCTTGTTTTGGTAACCCCTACCTATTTTTTAATCCCAATTTCAGGAATTTGTCACGAATTTTTTTCTTTATTTTTACAACCATTACATGGGAAACACCAATTTGCTCACCAATTTCTCTGGTAGTCAATCCAGCCGAAGATTTATCTAGCACAATCGTTTCTCTTTCGCTCAGTTTTTTGCTTATATCTTCCAAAGCCATTACTGCATCAAAAACTTCTTCCCGATTATCAACTTCTTTTTCAGGAAGAATATCAATCAGTAAATTGCCTTGTTCATTAATCGGGGTATAGGCGCTTATGGAGCGCCGATCAATTCCTTTAAAATGAGTCCGGATATAATTGCGCATATCAAAAGAACAGCCCTGAACAATATAGCTTTCTGTCTTATCATCCAGCTTATGCTCATTAAACTTTTGCCAAAGACGCATCAAAGACTCCTGATAAAGATCATCATCGGAAAATGATGCATATTTCCCATCTAACCTGGAAGCAATTGCCTTTATCTTTGGGTTGATTTTCTTAACTAATGTTTCAAATGTAATCTTCATTGTTTTCACGCCTTGTTTAAATAAAAAAAGCCATTCACACGCAGAATTCTGCATTGCAAATGGCTTCATCGCCTAGTTTACGTCAACGTAAATTATGTTCTATTATTTAATTTCTGTTCGTAAAATAAAAAAACCCAGAGATCATTTCTCTGGGCAACATTGCCGACTAACATCTTTGTTACAAAATAAGTATACCATATTTACCAATTATGTCAAGATAAACATCACAAACATCACAAAATAATTCGCACAAAAATATTTCCAATTGATATGCTACTCAGATAAACAATTGACTGCTCTATAGACACACTGTTCATCTTCCTGAATTTTAACCTTACAAGAATAAAAATTCTGTTTATTATTTTTTGGACTGGTCAATCAATTGTTTTATCTGACTATAAACCTGATCCGGGTTTTCAATATCAGTTATCCTTATTCCGCTCATGGCGCTGCGATTTGAAAAACCCGCTGCCGGAGTTGAAAGCAGAATTGTTCCTAATCCGTATTTTTGCTGAAAAGGACCTTTGAGCAGATTTACCTCAATAATATTACGATAATCAATACTCTTTTCCTGAACAGTAAAAAACCCTTCGAAATAATCTAGTTTATTTTTAAAAAAGCGATATTCGGTTTTCGCATAGCTTTTCTTTTTACCCATATAAGCAGCCAATGGAATACCCAAAAAGAACACACTGCCGAAAAATACAAATGTTGACCATATCGGCAAAGCTAATTTAAGCGCCTTAACCGCAATCAAGCTAAAACCTCCAAAAAAACCCGCCCCCCAGATTGTAAAAAATATCTGCAGAGGTAATACCGATAAAGCAGTTACCCAACCAACAAACACTGGCTTTAAAACTAAACCTGGATCATTAGCTTCAATCTCCTCATTCTGTGCCTGAGCGGTTCCATATATCGCGGCTCCGCACTCTGAACAAAAGTTCGCTTGTTCTGTAATTTCCCTACCGCATTGTACACAAAACATATTATCTCCTAATTTAATAATAGAAAAATTGCTTGATTTAATTACTCCTGCCCGCGCAAACGTTTTCCTAAAAGCACAATATCCCTTAAAGACTCAATGTTCTTTGCTTTCAGCCACTTCTTGCTAAAATTGCTGCCCTGAACTATCTGCGCAATCGCAGCCAAGGCTTTTAGATG
>JAHITE010000106.1 GCA_018817585.1 Candidatus Omnitrophota bacterium | reverse complement strand
TATTTGAGCGGTGTTTGGCGCGGCTGATTGTTCAGCATTAGCCAAAAGCTAAATAAGTAAAGCGAAAATTGAAAAATACAGGACGGAGTATGTTTAAACGCGGTATCTATAATTATTTTTTGATAAATCCGGACTAAAAACGGCCTTGGGATTGTTCTTTGTTTACTTGATTTTTAAAAATCATACTGAATTTCTACAAAATCAGTATTTGCTAATTCTATCTAGGAATTGGGGATTTTTACACCGTATTGCAAAAGCAGCTATTTTATAGTATACTTCATTAAAGTTTTTAAAAACAAAATAAAAATGCATAAAATATATAAAATCATACTCATTCTGCTTATTTCTTATTTGTTTCTGCTCCCCAACGTAACTTGGGCTAAACACGAAACATTATCTCCCAGAAGTTACATTGCACATCAGAATTTTGATTCGTTTTTAACAACAATCCTTGCCAAAAAATCATTCGGTTTAGTGCCGGGTTTTCCGGAGCACCTTAAGGTTTCATACGGACTTTCTGACGACGAAGCGCAATTACTGGGAGAATATGACAATAGAACGGCAAAAATGTTAGGCTGCACAGTCAAAAAAACAAAAGAAAAAGATTTTTACGTCGGGTTTGGCTATGCTCACGCGAAGCAAAAACATGGTTTAGAGTTTGAGGAATTAGGCGGATTTGATGCTTGTTTAAAAAAATATCTGCAGAAAGAAGGAATACTTATCCCTTCCAGGGATAATTTCTTATCCATCCATAAAATTACTGATCCCAAAACTCAACAACCGCTATATCTGATTATAGTTACTAATAGCAGAGGCCGCCTTCAAACTTTTTATACGGCAGATGAAGTCCCTTCTATAGACGAATTAAGCCAAAAATCAATATTATCTACAATAGAAAGCTTAGCCGCAAACTTAACCATTCCTGTATACGTAACACTAGAAAACGACACTCTTTATATAAAAGTTTTTGAAACTATAGATCATTCATATTTAATCAAATACGATAGACAAAAAAACAGCCTTGAAATTTCCGTTGAGATTCTCGGCTCAGCAGATTTCAAAACCCTAACTGACAAATGTCAAAAAATACAAAAAACTGAAACAATTAGAAAAAGACTTGCAAAGTTAAAAAAGGATATTAACGTAAATAATTGCCTGGTAAACTTGACCAATCTTGAAAAAGGATTTGAGGAAATTCAATCAATTCGCAAACATCCGGTTTTTACAAAAACATTAAGCAAAAAACTTGTTAAAGAGATTATCGCAAAGCAGAGGTCATCTTATCCGGAAAAACAAAACATTGAAAAAACAATGCAGTCTCCGATTGATCAAATCCGCGAATCTGATAATTTATTTAACGAACTGTTACTTTGGTATGCCGGCAACTTTGGCGGCAATAATCTTTTGCGCAAATATACAATCTTGAAAAATTTTCAGCAAAACTGTGCGGGCTCTTATCCGGCAATGCTGAAATTCCTGGAAATGCTTGAATATAAGCAGCTGGACCTTCCCCTCCTGGAATCACGCTATCTATTATTTAAAGAATACGCGGGAGAAAACGGGCTGGTATTTTTCAGGCAAAAGCTGCCTGAATTATTTGGAAGAAATAAATTCGGCACCCCCAAGATGGATGAAAAAGAGTTTCTTGAGTTTTTAAAGAAAATTCAGCCGGAAAGATACCTAAAAGCAAACCGTTATTTTTTAAGATTATTAAAATCAGAGCATGATTTTCTCACCTCGGTCAGATCAGACCCGGAAAAATTAGACTTTTTGGAAAACATCTTAATTCATTTTGCATTAGGCGAGCCCAATGCAAAAAAATCGATCGTAAAAGATAATTTCGCTTTTCATAATCTAAACAACCCGAAAAAAACAAAAAAATCTTTTTTGTCTGTTTTAGAGGAAATCAGGGATCAGCCGCAAAAGGCCGCTCTATTGAATACAATGCTGATGGACAAAACAGGGGTATCCATCGAGGAAATAAAAAGCGATGCGATTAATTTTTCTGTTTATGCGGACGAAATAGCGCAATGTCTTTATGATTACAGCGCATTACTGCGCAAACGATACAAACAAGATCATTTACAGGCAGACAGAATAGATTCCTGTATTAGCTCTCTTTATGCACGCAAAGGGCAAGGCATAGAATTTGAACTGCTAAAACGCAATCTTGATGAAATTCGGATTGGCGATATTTTTGGAGACTGCACCGCAGAAGGCAATGAATGGTTTTTCCAGTACTTATATTACTGGTTTCCGAATCCCGATTTCGAAATACTAAAGATTTATCATAATAATAAATTGGTAATGAGAATGCATCTGGTAAAAACCACCCTGACAGAAAATGATTGGGACCTTAATTTGCTGGTTATTGACGGCATCGAATCAATCCCCAGCCTTCGCGCAAATGACGAAGAACATGCGGATACAGTTAGGATGCGGCTAAAAGAAGAAATTTTTGAAACAGCAATGCTTCAGTTAAAGGATCATTTCTTTTCCTCATTTGACCAGGTTTTCGCATGGTGTTTTTCCAGCGACAAAGAACTTAGCGTATTACTAAAGAACAAAGCGCTCCCGGTTAAAAGTGGATTCTACGTCGAAGAATATGTCGCGGGGGGCAATAAGGAAAGCGGGCTTACACCATCCTGGGAATATTATAACCACACAGATCATGGACTGGAACCCACAGCAGCTGGAAATATTGATGGTCACAAAGAATTAAGCCGTAGTCTACAGCACTTTCAATCGTATATTGCCAATCCGGATTTTATTCAATTGGTCAAAGCTCCCGGCACCTTGATTGATCTATTACACAGTAAGATAGCAAAGGAAGATTTAGAAAAATTAGGGCTCAGAACAGCTGAATTATTGAAAAAAAGAATACTCCAGTCAGGTGAAGAAGGAGAACAGCGCTTCGAGGAAATGAAAAATAAACTTAAAGCAGATTCCATTTCCCCGGCAAAGATTAAAGATAATTTAACGGAAATTATGTACTATGTTACAACCTACTTAAAACTCAAAAGTACTAAGGATTATAGTTTTGATGAACACCAGGATCCTGAATTATTGCTTGGAGGGCAAAAAGAATATGCGCGCAGGGAATCTATATATGATCTTTTAAAAAAAGAACTTGAAAATGAAAACGGCCTTTTTTCAAAAGCTGATTTTGGCGGAGATTTTTATGACTTTTTAAGCTATTGCGATAATTTTGCATACTATGCGGATTTTCTCAGAAGCTTTGTCGGGAGTTTTATCCGAAATTCCTTTAATAACCGTAATCTTTCTCAAAAAGTTTTTGAAGATATAATTATTTATTATGCCAATCATGACGATTTCGATGTCACAGAATTTATTGCAAACACTTTATTAGACGGATTAACAGAAACACTCTCCGATACTCCGAAAAACATAGATAAGCATAAATTAAGGAAAATAATTGCCGGAATCATCGATTTAATTAATACCCATAATATAGAATTAACAGTATCTAACGATACTTTAATAGAAATTTTCATAAAATTAAAGCGGTTATCCTCTGAATCTCTTGCTTATGATAATGAAATTATCGACAAATTTTCGGACATTGATACCTTTGATGAAATAGACTGTGGGGAAATTCTTATACTGCAATTTTTAGCTTACCTCAACCATGATCCTGCAAGTTCCGATGCACCAAGAAAACGCTGCGATTTACCTGAAAGCAATTTTTTACTTTCTGTTTATAATGATTTATCTCAATCAGGGGTGATTGATTTGGAAGTCACCCCCCAAACCGGAGAAATAAAAAGCATTATACTTAAATGGGTGGCATTAAACAGGCCGCAGCAAAAAATCCATATTGATTTAAAAATAAAACAGGATGGATCCAAAACAAATATCGAATCAATACTCATTGAACCGCTAAGAAAAACCAACCTCGATTCATTGATTGAAAGCGGAGTATAATCCTGTCCTTGGGGTCAGGTCTTGAAATTCAGCCTTTATCCCTGCTTAAAATTTACTTAAGAAGCACATTGCGTTCCGATGCTCTATTAGCAATTTCTTTATTTCAACCTATCAGATCGCGCTATCAAACAGCATACTGGCCTGCGGACGGAATCCTTTGCGGGAAGCAACAGTCTCGGTCTCTTTATCAGGCGTATGCCCGTTCATCCACATTTGCATCATCCAGGAAATTTTCAGTTTGCCGTTTAGGCTGAGCATCCCGTTATCCCTGATTTTCTTGCCTCGAACATTCCGCCTCACCGGAAAATCATTATACCCCAAAATCGCCATCAACTCGATGTAGTCGTCCGCGTCTAAAGAATACCGTGTCTCTGTTTCTCTGGGAAAACCGACATCCAGGCTGCTGCCGTCTTTGCGCTGGATATTATTTGCAAAAAATTTACGCAAAAATTCCTTTAGTTTCACCGGCACAACAAATCCCGCATGCCAAAGCCTGGGTTTAAACCTCAGCGCTATACGGTAGTTCTCCTTAATCCGGTAAATACCGTGTCTGGTTTCATTAACGCGCTCCAGCAACGGCAGAATATTATTGTTATAAACAGTCAAATTATTGTCTTCCATTTGCAAGGCAACATCACTCAATAGATCGGGCAGGTCCAGGAGAACCTCACCGTCTTCGGTTAAGATTTTAAACTGAATCAAAACTGACTCCTCATCGGCAATCACCTTGCAAAGATCACAAAGCAATTCAAACGGCCGTAAATGCAGCGGAAATTCTATGGGGCAAACCAGCGTTTTAGCATCGTATTCAAGGATTTGCCGCGGGAAGCCCTGTTTAAAGCCCCGCGTATTTATTTCCAGCCGCGGAGACAGAAAATGTCTGCCGGACATCGCCGCCGTATCCCCGGCACCAAGACCACAGACAAAACCGCTA
>JAHITE010000006.1 GCA_018817585.1 Candidatus Omnitrophota bacterium | reverse complement strand
TTATGGTCAATGGAATTGGGATAGCGGAGCAACGTATTTTGTAAATACATCTAATGGAATGCGAAGTTCTTTTCAAAGCACAGAAGGCCATTTTGCCGGTTCGAAATTAGATATTTATAATGTTGCTCCCGGCAAAACCAATATTGTTAAAAATGACAGCTCAGATACCTTGAATTCGCAAAATTGCTGGATAAAACCCTATATTCTTGATGAGGATGGTAAACAAGTTCAAACAACCTGGACGGAAATACCCGCGGAAATGGACACTGAATGGCAATGGGATAAATATGGTTGGAATAACTACGGAACAGTTGCCGGAGAACAGCCAGTTAGCTTTTATACCTATAAAAATGATGGAACCAGTGTGGATGTTGCCAATACTTATTGGGAAGTAAATGCTAGTAATACAGTGGAAATGCTTGATCCGCCAATCGGCGGGACTCCGGAAGAGTGGGCGGCTTTTAACGCGGCGCATCCTAGCGCGAAACAGTATTGGGACATGTATTCTACTCCGGAATTTTGGAAAGCAACGTATAATAATAATGCATATTATGAGTATTTAGCAGACTTGGTTAATCCCGAGATCCTTGATGGAACTTATGGTGATGAACGCTTAAATAATGATAGTTTGATGGTTAAGCATACTGATTCTTTAAAACAGCCAGATGATTGGAAAAGTTTTCTTAGCGCGTCTGGTTTAGAGAATATCGTAAGAGATGGGAATACCGGCGGAGAGTATTTATCACCGCCTGATTTTGATCAAACATATTCCCGCTTAGCAGCTACTGATGGACTGCTGCTGGATTTAGATTCTAGCTTTGACGGTAATTATGATGATTATACTGAATGGCAGGATGTGCTGGAAAAAAGCATTGATAACGCGGTAGATGCATTAAACAAGGACATTAACCCTGCGAATACTGTAGCTAAGAAAGTGAAATTTATCAATACTTTTACCGGGAAATGGAATGTTGTTTTAGAAATAGATTTTGCCAATATGCAAAAAGAAGGCAAATATCCGAATAATGGAATTTTATACGCTAAAGTTCCGGTGAGAATTACTAATGCCTCAAAGCTTGCCAGAGCTAAGCCAAAATACGGATTCACGATTTTAGGCGAAGAAAATGTTTATTTAAAAGGAGACTATAATACTGATCAGTGGGTAACCAGCGCGATTATTTCTAAAAAACGGATATTCACCTTATCTGAAAATTTTAATGATCCGCAGGTTAAGCCGGCTTTAGAGCATTATCCGGATTATCCGTATATTTATGTTAAAGATGACGGCAATGGCAATTACGCGGAAGTGCCTAAATCAGATGCTGCTGGACAATGGGTAATTTTAGATTATTTGGACGCGGATGGAACTATTGACAAAATTGATTATTATCCGGCGATTGATGATCTGAATGAAGCTAATTTGCGGGCGACAATTATAAACAAAGAAGCTGATTACCGTAGTGTGTTTAACAAGGATGATCCTACTGGCGCGGCAGAAGATACCTGGGTGTGGAGCGGAACCGGAGAAAGTTATACTTCCGGGATGATGCCGAATAAAGTGCTGAATGATCAGACTTATAATGCGTTGATGGCAACTAATCGCTGGCTAGAAACAAATCAAAGTGATAAAGGCGATATTCTGGAAAATTGGGATTATTATGATGGCGCGGCTCATATAGTTAAACGGCGTAATTTAACCGGAGCTTTTTTTGTTTTAGAAAACGCGGCTGCTGGTGGTTTTTCCGCGGCAAATAAGGAGTTTGTGGATTATCGCAATGAATCGGGCATGGGGTATGACGAGAGAGGACGTTCACCAGGAACAGGATCAAATTATTCTACTAACCGTGGTTCATTTCTCCGGACTTATAACGCGGCGGAAAGCATTTCCTATGATGAGAAGTTTAGAACTGCCACCCGCGCTCCTTCTGATGTATTTTTTGGCGGTGCTGAGTCTTTGTGGGCAGAAACCACTGAGGATTTCTTTTATAAGATGAAGTTTTAGGTCTAATCTTAGGGGAATAAAAGGGGGGAATATGGATATCAAAGTCAAAATAACATTAATTACAACAGGGGTTTTGCTGGTGCTGATTATTGCCACTGGTTTATACAATACTTTTAACCCAAAAACAAGCTTGATAGAGGTTAAGCAGGTTAGCGCTCAAACGCCGCGGATCAATGTCGCGCGGCCAAGAGTTAAATTAGGGGGAAAATCAGATCTAGCGATTAGAACAAATGATTATTATTTTCCGCAGCGAAAGGTTGTTAAAGCAAAAGTTGATCCTAACGCTGCTTTAAATCAAGAGGAGCTGGAGGATGATTTCTTTGAACCAGAGCAGCCCAAGCCTTTTGATATAATAGCAGACTTTGATGATGATTATGTTCAAGCTCCTGATGTCGATGGATTAATGAATCAGGAAGAGATTGATGTTTCGCGATAGACGGAAGATCGAGTTGTTTAGATTATTAGAATAAGATCGGTTAATTTATAGAGGAAGAACTGAGATTGACTTTTTGTTCTTCCTCTTTTATAATGAGGGCAATGCGAGTAGACAGAAATTCAATTTATTCAGTGCTTTTTTTTCGATTTGCCATTGCCACAGTGATTTTTATTGTCAATACAACGCTTTTTGGCTTAGGCAGGATTCCGGTTTATTTTATAATTACCGCTATCTATAGTTTGACAATAATATATTCTCTGCTGACTTTAGCTAATATATTCAACGCGAAATTTCTCTATGCGCAGATTTTTCTTGATTTGATTCTGGAAACATTGCTGGTTCATTATACTGGAGGAGTTAATTCAGTACTTAGTATCCTGTTTCCGCTTTCCAGTATTGCCGCGAGTATTATAATTTCTCCAGGCGCGGCAATAGTTATCGCGCTTTTAGGCAGTATCATGTATTCTGGCGTCGTGGCTTTGGAGTATCTTAATATTTTCCCAATGCTTTCGCTTGGAGCAAACGCGCTGGTAACTCCCAGCGCGTATGTTTTTTCTTTATTGTATTTTAGAGTTACGGTATTTATCGTGATCGGTTTTTTAAGTTCATACATTGCTGATCAGCTGAGAAAACAGAATAAAGTGGTTTTGTCCTTACAGGAAAAACTGCGCCGGGAAGACCGCCTGTCGGCTATTGGTAAATTGGCAGCAAGTACTGCCCATGAGATTCGCAATCCCCTGGCTTCAATATCCGGTTGTGTGGAAGCCTTAAAAGATACGGCTGGGGAAAAAGATAAAAAATTGTTTAATCTTATTTTAAAGGAAACCGCGCGCTTAAATGATATTATTAATGGTCTGCTTGAATATGTTAAACCTAGAAAACTAAAACTGGAAAAAATATCAGTAGATGAACTGATTGATGAAGTTGTGTTCTTACTGAAAAGCAGTAAAAAGTTTAAACCCGGTATTATGATAAAAAAGGAAAACCCTTTGCCTGATCTGAAAATCAGCTGTGATCCGCAGCAGATAAAACAGGTTTTATTTAATCTCCTGATCAATGCCGTAGAAGCAATTGATCAGCAGGGGAAAATTATTGTCAGACAGAATCCGCGCCAGGATATTAAGGGAGTCGAGCTGGAGATAATTGATAATGGAATCGGCATGTCCAAAGATCAGTTAGGCACGTTGTTTGAACCGTTTTCCAGCGGAAAAGATCAGGGGGTCGGCTTGGGTTTGCCGATAGTCAGTACAATTATAAATGAACATGGGGGAAGTATTAATATTCAAAGTGCTTTGGGTAAAGGGACTACATTTTGTATCTTTTTGCCGGAAAAAGTAAAAATAAAGGAATAGTATGCAGGCGAGAATACTCTTAGTTGATGATGAAAAAGATCTGCTTGAATGGCTGAGCATTGTTTTAGAAAAAGAAGGTTATCTGATTAAATGCGCTAATTCCGGAGAACAAGCGCTTAAGTTGTTTGGCCAGGAACAGTTTGATATGGTTATCAGCGATATTCGGATGACTCCGATTAATGGTTTAGAGCTGCTTAAAAAGCTAAAAGCGATAAACCCGGAAATTATTGTGCTGATGGTTACTGCCTATGCTTCGGTTGATACCGCAGTAAAAGCCCTGCGCTATGGGGCCTATGATTATTTGTTTAAACCGTTTAAACTGGATGATATCAAGCTTATTATCCGCAAGGCTTTTAGTCAGAGAAGAATTTTCGCTGACGATAAAAGCAGTGAAAAAAAATTAAAAGAACGCTATCGGTTTGCCAATATTATCGGCAAAAGCGCGCCGATGCAAAAGATATTTGATATGATTGATAAAATTGCCAAGACAAATACAACGGTTTTGATTAATGGGGAAAGCGGTACAGGAAAAGAATTGATTGCCAAAGCGATCCATTATAATAGTTTAAAATCAAATAAACCATTTGTTTCCATTGATTGCGGTGCTTTGCCGGAAGAACTTCTGGAAAGTGAATTATTCGGGCATGTTAAAGGTTCTTTTACCGGAGCAATTTCCAGTAAACAGGGATTATTTGAAGTTGCCAGCGGCGGTACTTTGTTTTTAGATGAAATTGGCGAAACCTCTCAGGCAATGCAGGCAAAAATGCTGCGAGCGCTTCAGGAGCGGGAAATCAGAGCTGTGGGCGCGACTAAAACCATAAAAGTCGATGTGAGGGTGATTGCCGCGACAAATAGAAATTTAGAAGATGAAGTTAGTCGGGAAAATTTTCGTAAGGATCTTTTTTATCGAATCAGTGTAATTAGTCTTGGCTTGCCGAAATTAGCGCAGCGGAGGGAAGATATTGGCTTACTGGTAAATCATTTTCTGAAAAAATACCAATTACCGGGAAAGCCGGTTAAAACCATATCCAAAGAATGTCTGGATATATTCATGCAATACTCTTGGCCAGGCAATGTCCGTGAACTGGAAAACGCGATTGAAAGCGCGGTCACGCTTTCTGAGTCTGAAGAAATTAAAGTTAATGATCTTCCTGAGCGCATCCAACACCAAACATCTTCCGAAGAATCAGAAGTGGTGAGCAGTGATTCTTTAAAAGGCAAGGTAGAGCAGTTTGAAAAAGAACTTATTGCTAAAACCTTAAAAGAGGTGGGCGGCAATAAGAACCTGGTTGCTAAAATCCTTAAGATGACTCGGCGCAATATTGATTATAAGATTAAGCGTTATGAAATACAATAAAACGGGCGAAAACATGGTTTCGCCCCTACGGTTATATCCCGGAAAAAGTTTTCATATTATGGAAAAATTTTTCTAAGTTTAATTTTAGCTTAAATTTTATCCACAAATTCAGTAATTGGGGGTATACTCCTAAGTTGCTATATTTAAATAAGTTAAGTTGTGATTTTCTAAAATAAAAAAATAAAACAACTATGGCACGCTCATTGCTTAATATAACCTGGACTTAACTATTTATTAATTGGAATTTGGGGTAATTAAAGAAAGGGGTGTTAGTATGAATCGTAAGGGCTTTACATTGGTGGAAATCATGATCGTTGTAGCGATTATTGCCTTATTGGCAGCTATTGCTATTCCTAACCTTATGCGTGCAAGGTTAAACGCGAATGAATCAGCAGCACAGTCTACATTAAAGACAGTAGCAACCGCGTCTGAAAGTTTTAGGGCAGCGCAAACAAATCCTTTATATCCAGCAACTGCAGCTGCGATGACAGGGGCAACTCCGGCTTATTGTGATGCGGGAATTTTTGCTGCTGGGGGAAGACAAGGTTATGTATTTACCTATACACAGTTAGGAACAGTTGCTGGTCAGCAGTATGTTGCTTCAGCACAGCCAGTAACTTTTCAGGTAACTGGAATAAGAACATTTTCAATTAATGAAACCGGCGTGCTCAGAGCATCAGACGCAGCAGCTGCTGCTGTGACTGCAGGTCCGGCAACTACCGCTGCCTATGAGGCTTTAACACCTGTTCAATAAACAATGCGGTAAAAATTAAAAGAGGAATTGTATAGCAATATATGATTCCTCTTTTTTTATTTCAGGTTATTGTTGAGCTGAAATAAAAAATTTGCTATAATATATTAATAATTTTTATTTTACGCGCTGAAAAAAATGAAAGGTAATTTCTATGGATTTATTTGGATTATCCTTTAAACATGATTCAAATCAGCAGGGATTTAGTTTGGTGGAAATAATGATTGTTATCGCGATTATTGCTTTATTAGCCGCGATTTCCATTCCGAATATGCTAAGAACAAAATTAAATGCCAATGAGCAGGCAGCGCAAACCACTTTAAAAGAAATTTCCAAAGCATGTGAAAGTTATCGAATTACCCAGCCGGTAGTGACTTATCCCTCTGTAATCGCTGATCTGACTGATCTGAATGATCAATACATTGATGCTTCGGTTTTTGATTTAAACGGGCGTCGAGGCTATTTGTTTACTTTTACTGCCGGGCCGGCTGCTGCAGTAGAAGGGGTTATTCAGACTTTTGACTGCGCTGCGCGGCCAATTACGGCTAATGTTACGGGAAACCGCTGGTTTGTAATTGATGAAACCGGAGTATTAAGAGAAGATCTTGATGCTGATGGAATTGCTGATGCCTCAGACGCGGCAATTCAGGATTAGTTATTATAAATCAATATAAATCGTAAAATTTTAACAGAAAGTGTTTTCATGCAAATGAAAATAAAATATGGATTTACATTGGTGGAAATATTAATTGTTGTGGCGATAATTGCCATGCTCGCGGCATTGGCAATTCCCAATCTTTTATACGCGCGTTTAAATTCAAATGAAGCCAATGCTCAAGGCACATTAAAAGTTATTGGCAGTGCTTGTGAGAGTTTTCGGGTTGTCCAGGTAATTCCCCAATTTCCTACTAATTTGGCTGAATTAACTGATGCTAATCCGCCTTATTTGGCAGCGATTATTGATACCGCTGCCACTGGTGTGTCTAAAAATGGCTATAATTATACTTATACAAGAATTGGTTTTCAGCAGTTTGTTTGCTGCGCAACCCCGGCAAGTTATCGGGTTACTGGAATCAGGACTTTTTCTTTAAATGAGAGCGGTGTGATCAGAGCAATTGATAATAGTGCGGCAGTGATAAATACTGAAGCCGGATATACGGCGATGGAGCCGGCCAGTTAATGCTTTTATTAAGCTAAACCAATTTTTGGGCTTAGCCTTGCCGCGCGCTTATATTGCCTATTTTACGTAAGTCATTTAAAATAATGATTTTCATTGACAAAAATAAAAAAAAATGATAAATTAAAAATTAATAATTAATAATTAATAATTAATAATTAATAATAAATAGAGGAAATATGTTTACTTATTAAAATGGAGTTTGGGAAATGACAGGGAAATGTCTTTCTAGAAAAAGAAGTATACCCTCTAATTCTATGTATGCCTGCAATGATGTTTTTTCCGCATATTTTTCAAAATCTATATCCTTATCGTATAATAAAGCTTACAATTTTCAGGTTAATGTTAAAAAAGATACCAATAGTATAATTTATTGGAGATGAAGAATGAGTTCAAAAAAAAGGGTAGGCGGTAATGGATAAATTAATAACTTTATTGCCATTTATTAGTATTTTATTTTTAATTGTTTTTTGGTTTTTTAGTCCGAATATGGGGGCAGCTCTATTAACAATCACGGTTCCTTTTGTTATTTTTTCGGTTTATTCAAATTTAAAAAGAAAACAATTGCTCCAGGAATTAAATGAAACGGTTAAGTCTTTTCAAGCGGAAAAAGAAGAAATTATAAAAGAAATTCAGAAAAAAGAAAAAAAACAAAGAGCCCATGATGAAGAATTAAGAGATTTTGGTAAAAGCCTTTCCACGGCAATTAACAAAGATCAGCTTTTACGATTGATTGTAAAGAATTTTAGCAAGGTTACTGAATCTAAAGAAGGCGAAAGTCAATGTTTTCTTTTAAGCCGGCAGCAGGGTACGGAAGAGTTTATTTATGAAGCCGGACATAATTTTGACAGTAATACATTGAAATCAACGCGGTTTAACGAAAATGATGAAATTATTCAGTCAATAATAAAAACTAAAAAGATTAATACTTTTATCAGTGATATTTTTGGCGGTGATTCCAATATAAGATATTTTCTAAAAGAAGAACGGATAACTTATTTGTCGCAGCTTGGATCGCTGGCGCTAATTCCTTTGATTATGGAAGAAGAAGTTTGGGGAATTATCGTAATTTTTTGTCGGGAAAGCGCGGCGGCTAATATAAAAAATGACGAGGCTTTTTTCCTGCTTTTAGTGGCCCAGGCTTCAATTGCTTTAGGCAGCGCGATTCATCGGGGTCTTGCTTCGATTGATAAATTAACTCAGTTGTATAACCGCACATTCCTCCAAAAACGGATGAAAGAAGAAGTTGAGTTTTGTAACCGGCAGCTTTTGCCTTTAAGTTTGATGATGTTGGATATTGACCATTTCAAAACAATCAATGATACATACGGGCATCAAGAGGGGGATATGGTGCTTAAAAAAATAGCACAAATTATCAGCAAAAGCGTGAGATTAACTGATATTTGCGCCCGTTATGGTGGAGAAGAATTTGTTATTGTTTTGCCGGGAATTGAAGAAATTGCCAACGATAAATTTTCTATAGCTGAAAAATTACGTCAGGGAGTGGAAAATTCAGATTTTGTGGTGCTGGGGGATAAGCATATAAAAGTTACGATCAGTGTGGGAGTTACTGTGCGCCGATATCCTGTGGACAAGGAATTAGAGATGAATGAACTTATCCAGAGGGCGGATCAATTGATGTATAAGGCGAAAAAAGAGGGCAGAAACAGAGTTTGTTACGATTAAGTTCATTAAAAACCTATTGTTTAAACTAGGAGCATAATGTTTCAAAAAAGTGATGATTCTATCGGACTGGAAATTGGTGACGGTTTAGTTAAAGCAATGCATATGCGTTGCTCGGCTAAAGAAAATAAACTGCTGGGATACGAGATTGTGTCAGTGAATTTTCGCGAAGGCCGCCAGGGAATTGTCAATGCGATGAATGATGTTTTGACTCGGCTGTCACTGAATAAGAAAAAACATAAAGTTAATATTTCTGTTTCCGGCGAATCAGTTATGGTCAGGGATATTCATTGGCCGCAAATGGATGATGATGATATTCGCAAGGCCTTGAAATTTGAAGTTGAAAGACAGGTTCATTATAAAACTGATGAAATTGTGTTTGATTATTATTCTGTTTTGGATAAAACCATCGCGGAAACAAAAACCAGAGTTATTCTTGTTGCCGCTAAAAAAGATCTTATTGAAAATTATATCAGTCTGATTGATTCTACCGGATTTCAGCCGGGTTTTATTGAAGTAGACACATTTAGTTTGCTTAACTGTTTTTATGTTAATGGCCCTAAAGTTCCTGCTGAAAAAACAATAGCGATTATTAATATCGGTATGGAAGTTACGAATATTGATATTATCAGGGGAAAGATTGTTGGGTTAACAAAAGACGCTTTTGTTGCCTGGAGCAATCTGATTGATGCTTTGCCGGAAGATGTTGAATTGGATTTTGCGGATGTGACCGCGCTTAAAGGAGTAATGGGGTCTGATGATATTTATGAATTAAGTCTGTTTATCCTGAACGCGCTGTCTAATCAGATAAGACGGACAATAGAATTTTATGAAAGTCAGGGGCGGGATACTGTCGAAGAAATATATTTGAGCGGCAAAGTGGCAATGTATAAAAATCTCGGTAAATATCTTCAGAATATTCTTGGTTTACAGGTAACTATTTGGAATCCTTTGGCCAATGTGCAGTATGACCCTAAACAGTTTGAGGGTAAAAAACTAAAAGAACAATCTTTAATGCTGGCAGTCTGTACGGGCCTTGCTTGTTATAGAGCATTTAATATCAATCTAGCTAGCGCTAAAAAAGAAGTAAAAAAAAACAAACTGATGCTGTTTGTTAATAAAAACAAGACTTTATTTTATATTGCTTCAATTGTGATTATTTGTTTGATCGGATTATGGGTTATTTTGGTTAGTCAGCTTAAAATGAAAGAAGCTAATAAACAAAAACTGCTTGAGCAAAATCAAAAATTAGAAGGAATATTGCGGGACATTGATAATCTAAAACAAGGTCGAGTTACTTTGCAGCAGCATATGCAGATAGCTAAGGCTTTACTTTCCCGGAGAATTATCTGGAGTAAAAAATTCCATCAAATAAGCACCAGCCTGCCGGAAGAAATGTGGCTTACTGATTTATATATAAAAGAGGAGTCAAGCTCTAAATATAAATCTCAGTTTGAAGCAATAACTGATATCGGAACTTTTAATTCATTGGACATTAAGAATAAAGATAGGATCCAGATTTTAATTATAAAAGGCACCGCGTTTTCTAAAGCAAGTGATAATATGCTTAAAATAATAAATGATTTTATTAATGCTTTGAAATATAACCAGGAATTTTCCCGGGATTTTTCAACCATAGAATTAAAACGCTCGCAGCGTGTTGATATTGGTGATCGGGCGATTATGAAATTTAGTATGGAGTGTGTTTTAAAATAAGGGAAGATAATGAAAAAGGAACTTTCTAAAAAAGATCAGATATTAATCGCGGGGATTATCGGTATTTTTATTGTGGTTGTGCTGTTGTTTGTAACCCTATTTCAGCCTTTAATTACCAGAATATTAGATTATAATAAACAGGAAAAAGCAATTAGTGAACAATTGGCCAAAGTTGAAAGCATGTCGGATGATCGGGAAAAGCTGGCGCTTGAATTAGAAAATATTGCTAAGAAAATAGATTATTTCGAAAAAAAATTGCCGCAGCAGACGGATATTCCGGAAATACTTGAGGAATTAATTAAAATTGGTGAAAAAAGCAGCGTTACTTTTATTATGATTGAGCCGCAGAATACAAAGCAAATAGCTGTGGGTAATTCTCAGGAAAAAACTTATTTGGAGATTCCGATAGAAGTTAAACTTAAAGCGGGTTATCATCAATTTGCCGCTTTTATCAGCGGTGTTGAGAATTTTCAAAGATTTATGAAAGTAGATAATATAAAGATTAGTTCTAAGGATGACAGTACTGAAAAATTACACGAGGCAAGTCTAACAGTTAGCGCGTATGCTATAGAAAGAAAAATTACTGATGAAAAAACAAATTAAATTCAAAGCGATTTTTTTATTGCTGGTAATAATTATTATGAATTTAATGCCGTTGAGGGGTAATTTATTTATAGAAAATGCTTTTGCTCAACTGATAATAAAAAATGATGAATCATCCGAAGTATTTGTTTATACCAGCGATGAAAGACGTGATCCGTTTATTAGCTTAATAACTAAAAGCGGAGATTATAAAGATAATGTGCCTAGTACAAAAGAAGAAATGTTGGATTTGATTAAATTGATTAAAGTCGACGGAATTCTTTGGGATTCTGAAATGCCTTTGGTAATGATTAATAAAGAAATTCATAAAATTGGGGATATAATTAATAATCTGATAATTAAAAAAATAACTACGGAATCAGTTACTTTTGCTTATTCAGATTTAACGCATACAATTACTATTATAGAAAAGAAAGATTTTTGAATATCAAGGAGGAGTTAATGGAATCTGAAAAATTAATCTCAAGGAAGAGAGCTGTCGTGTGTTTATTTTTGATGAGCCTGAGCGGCTGGTTTTTTATTAATGCTGCTTTGCCGCTTGCTTTTGCGCAGCAAAGCTTTGCTGAACTAGCGTATCCGAAAACGGAAAAGGCAGAAAGTGATGATAAATTAATTTCCATTACACTGAAGGAGACTGATATTAGGGAAGTTCTCAACATTCTCGCGTTTAAAGGCGGAGTGAATATTGTTGCTGGAGATGATGTTGTGGCAAAAATATCAGTGCAGCTTAAAGAAGTTCCTTGGGAACAGGCACTGGATGTTATCCTGAAGACGTATAATTTTACTTATAAGCGGGAAGGAAACCTGATTCGGGTTATGAGCTTGGCTAGAGCTCAGGAAGAAGAGGGGAAGACTCCTCTGAAAACTAAAATATTAGCGCTTAATTTTGCTGATGTTGAAGAATTAAAAGAGTCCTTGAATAAAATGCTGAGCAAACGTGGAACAATGGAGGTTGATAAGCGGACGAATTCCTTGATTATTACTGATATCCCGGAAATGGTTGATGCCATTGAAGAATCAGCGATTCAGCTGGATACTTTGACTCCGCAGGTATTGATTGAAGCGATGATGGTTGATATTAAAATAACTGACAAAAATCAATGGGGCACATTGCTTAATGTGATAGATTTAAAAAATAGTCCGAATAGCTTAGATACAGCATTGAGTGACGGCGCGGGGACAGGTCTTTTAAACTTTGGCACAATAACTGATAATTTTGATATAACTGGTACAATCGTGTCGCTGGTTTCACAAGGTATGGCTTCAATTCTCGCGAATCCTAAGGTGCTTACTTTGGATAATCAAAAGGCAATGATCGAAATAATTACGGAAATTCCTTATACTGAGTCAGTTGATTCAGGAGGAGCTGTTACTACCACGATTAAGTTTAAAGACGCGGGAATTAAATTATCAGTAACTCCTCATATTACCAGCGGCCGATTTATTTCAATGAATGTTTTGCCGGAACAAAGTTTTCAGTCTGGTTTTGCTGAAGGCACATCTCAGCCGATTATTGATAAACGCTCAGCAGAAACAAATCTTCTGGTTAAAGATGGGCAAACAATTGTGATTGGCGGTTTAAGACAAAGCACTGATAATCTAGACCAAGGGAAAATCCCTTATTTGGGGGATATTCCCTTTTTCGGATTGTTTTTTAGAAATAAACTCAGAACAAAAGTTGAAACAGAACTGGTAATTTTTGTCACTCCGCATATTATTGAAACAGCGCTTTTAAATGATCGAGAAATTGAATTATTTGAAAAACTAGATAATACCGCTAGGTTAGCTGTTGACGAACGGTCTGAAATGGAAAAATTCAGAGCCTTTATGAACATTACAAAAGAAGTAAATAAAGCTGAAAAAATCGCTGAGCATGAAAGCAAACGCATGCGTCTGGATAAAGAAGTAAGCATAGAATCAGCGGATAAACAAGTACTGTATAATCGGCAAAAAGTTATGCCGAAAGATTCAGTAGTTGTCGCGCCAGATGTCTCATCAGCGGCTTATCAGCAAAATAAGGCTTTAGAGCTTGAGGCTGATAAATTCCGGGAATCAATGGATTCGCTAAAAAGAGAATACTAAGCAGCATAAATCTATCTAATTATTGGACTAAATTCTGTTTCCAGACAATTATGTAGGAGGGGGCTTGACAATCGGATATTTAAGAGTATAATAATAATAACAGCAGTCAAGAGTTTAAGTCAAAAAGTGGGAATTAGTTCCCGCTTTTTTTGTGGGGTAAAGCGTATGGATTTATTTACAAGAGTAAAAGAAGTAGTTCAACAAGTGCTGGAAATATATCCTGATATTGAACTTGTGGATCTCTGTATTAGACCGCAAAATAGTATTCAAATGATTACAGTGCTTATTGATACTCCTCAAGGTGTGCTTTTAGACCAATGTGTGAAATTTAATAAGATGATTGGATATAAATTGGAAGAAAACGCGGTTTTTAAATCAAAATACAATATTGAGGTTTGTTCTCCAGGAATAGACAGAATTCTGAAAACAGCAGGTGATTTTAAACGGGTTTGCGGAAAGACGATAAAATTAACAACTATAAACCCTGGATTGAATGAGCAGGTTCTAGTAGGGGTTTTAAGTCAAGCTGCTGAAGATAAAATATTTTTGGAAGTCAGCAAAGATAATGAAGTGCAAGTAAATTTGGATAATATTAAACAAGCGAGATTGGAAATCGGGTGGTAGATATGAGTAATGAGCTTATAACAGTATTGGACTATATAGAAAGAGAAAAGGGCATTGATCGGGAAGTTATTGTCAAAGCCATTGAATTAGCTTTACTTTCAGCTGCTAAAAAACGTTATGGAGAAGAAGCGGATTTGGAAGTTTCCATTGATTCAAAAACCGGTAATATTAATGTTATGCATGACGGAGTTGATGTGAAGTCTGGTGAGTTCGGGAGAATCGCTGCCCAAACTGCTCGGCAAATAATTACCCAGAAAATACGCGAAGCAGAACGGGAAGTTATTTTTCATGATTACCAAACTAAAATCGGTGATATTACTAATGGGATTGTGCATCGTTTTGAAAAAGGGAATATTATTGTTGATTTAGGTAAATCCGAGGGGGTTTTATCGTTTAAAGAAATTTTGCCCAAAGAAGAATTTAAACAAGGCAATAGAGTGCGCGCGCTTATTCTTGATGTTAAAAAGACGAACAAAGGGCCGCAAATAGTTCTTTCCCGAACCAATGCTGGCTTTGTCAGCAGGTTATTTGAATTAGAAGTTCCGGAAATATATGAAGGTATTGTGGAAATAAAAGCAATTTCCCGCCTAGCCGGAGAACGGACTAAAGTCGCGGTTGCTTCAAAGGATGATAAAATTGATTGTGTCGGTGCTTGTGTGGGGGTAAGAGGTTCGCGGATTAAAAACATTGTTCGGGAACTCCAAGGAGAAAAAGTAGACATTGTCCGCTGGAGTGATGATATTAAAGAATATGTTAAAGCCGCGATTAGTCCGGCAAAAGTTGCCAGTATTGATCTTTACTCTGACGAGAAAAAAATGGATATTGAAGTTGATGATGATCAGCTTTCTCTAGCGATTGGAAAACGCGGACAGAATGTACGTTTGGCTTCCAAGCTGATTAACTGGTCAATTAATATAAAGAGTCAATCTCAGGGAACTGTAATTACTCCTGATGCTGTAAAATCAGATAAACCGGAATCGGTTTTAGATAAAATTTCGGGTATAGGCAAAAAAACACTTGATGCTCTTGTGGAAGCGGGATTTGATGATATTGATGTTTTAAATAATTCTACAGCAGATGATCTGACTAAAGTAAAGGGCGTTGGTAAAAAACGCGCTGAACAGATAATTGAAGAATTAAAAGATCTTACTTAATAAATTCTAACAACTTAAGAAAAGGATGTTATGGGCGTAAGAGTATACGAATTAGCTAAAGAATTTGGGATTAGCAGCAAGGAACTGGTGCTTAAACTTAAACAACTGCATGTCACGGTTAAAGGGCACATGAGCGCTATTGATGATGATACTGCAGAGTTGGTTCGTCATGAATTTACTCCTAGCCATACTAAAAAAGTCAAGGTGCCTAAAGAAGAAGTAAAAAAGGTTGTAAAAAAGGAACTTGAAAAAGAAATAAAAGAAATAAAAAAAGAAGAAATTAAGCCTGAAATTAGGATAATCGTGGGAAAAGTTCCGATGAGCGTTAAAGAACTTTCCGCGAAAATGCAAATAAATCCCGCTGAGATAATAAAGAAATTAATCAATTTAAAAATAATGGCAACGGTTAATCAAAGTCTGGATAAAGATGTTTTAGAAATTATTTGTTTGGAATTTGGCTGTAATTTCGAAAAGGAACTTAATGCCGAAGAAAAGCTTTTAGTAAAACATATTCATTCTGATGATAAAGCAAGGCATCCCAGACCCGCGGTTGTGACTTTGATGGGACATGTGGATCATGGAAAGACATCACTGTTGGATGTTATTAGAAAATCTAATCTTACGAATAAAGAGTCGGGCGGAATTACCCAGCATATCGGCGCCTACGAAGTTATGCTGGAAAAAGGAAGCATAACTTTTCTCGATACTCCCGGGCATCAAGCTTTTACAGCAATGCGCGCGCGTGGAGCAAATATAACGGATATTGTAATAATCGTAGTGGCCGCGGATGATGGGATAATGCCGCAGACTATTGAAGCGATTAATCATGCTAAAGCCGCGCAGGTGCCGATAATAGTAGCGATTAATAAAATGGATGTCCGCGGTGCTGATATTGATAATGTGAAACGTCAATTAGCGGAAATTGGTTTAACTCCTGAGGAATGGGGCGGCAAAACAATGGCTATTCCTGTTTCAGCTAAGGAGGGAACAGGGATTGATCATTTGTTGGATATGATAATTCTTGAATCGGAAATGCTGGAATTAAAAGCAAATGAAGATGACTTGGCCCGCGGCGCGATAATTGAAAGTAAGCTTTCTAAAGGCAGCGGTCCGACAGCGACTATTCTGGTACAGAACGGAACGCTGAGAATCGGCGATATTTTTGTTTGCGGTAATACTTTTGGTAAAGTCCGCTCAATGGTTAATGATGCTGGGCAAAGGGTGGAACAAGCCGGACCTTCAGTTCCAGTTGAAATATCCGGCTTATCGCAAGTTCCGCAAGTTGGTGATGAATTTTTTGCTGTTGAAGATGAACGAAAAGCAAAAGAAATTTGCATTAATAAACATGAAGCTCTAAGGCGGGAGCGGCTGATGCCGGCACAAAGAGCTACATTAGAACAAATCTTTGAGCAATCTCAATCCGGTAAAATAAAAGAGCTATGCTTGATAATCAAGGCGGATGTTCAGGGTTCATTAGAAGCTTTAATTACTTCTTTGCAGGATTTATCTACAGATGACATCAGAGTGAGAATAATTCATTCACAAGTTGGCAATATCAATGAGTCTGACGTTATGCTGGCAATAGCAAGTAAAGCGATTATTCTTGGTTTTCATGTTGGCGTTGAGCTAAATGCCAACGAAACCGCTGAGAAAAAAGGCGTGGATATCCGTTTATACAGAATTATTTATGAAGCAATAAACGAAGTACGCTTGAGTATGGAAGGTTTGCTTGATCCAACAATCAGAGAAACTTTTCTTGGCCGGGCAAAGGTTTTGCAGATTTTTAAAGTTTCCAAGGTTGGCAAAATCGCTGGTTCAACAGTTGTTAAAGGAAAATTTGTGCGCAATGCCGAACTGGTCAGAGTGTTTAGAGGCGAACAATGTGTTTTTGAGGGAAAACTGGATTCTTTAAAACGTTATAAAGATGATGTTAAAGAAGTTGGAGAAGGTCTTGAATGCGGTATTGGTATTGATAAGTTCAGCTCAATCGAGTCGGATGATATGATTGAATGTTACCGTGTTGAAAAGATCGCTCGCAAACTCTAATTTAGCCAATGAAAAAAAAGATTCTAAGCGGAATGCGTCCCACCGGAAAACTCCATTTAGGCCACTTAGTTGGTGCGCTTAAAAACTGGAGTAAATTGCAGGATGAGTATGATTGCTTGTTCATGGTTGCTGATTGGCATGCTTTGATGAGCGAATATAAAAATCCGGCAAATCTTAAAGAATATTGTTTAGATAATGTAATTGATTGGATTAGCTGTGGAATTAATCCGGAAAAATCAACTTTATTTGTTCAATCTCATGTTCCGGAGCATCTGGAAATGTATATGAGTCTTTCCTGCATAACTCCTTTGGGCTTATTGGAAAGATGCCCCACTTACAAAGAACAACTGCGTGAACTTAAGACCCGGGAAGTTAATAATTATGCTTTTCTCGGCTATCCAGTGTTACAGGCAGCGGATATCCTGCTGTATAAGGCAGAAGTAGTCCCAGTGGGTGAGGATCAATTACCGCATTTGGAACTTACCCGTGAGATTTCCAATCGATTTAATACAATTTTTAAGCAGGATGTTTTTCCCGAACCGCAGGCGATGTTAACGCAATTTCCGCGGCTTTTAGGTCTTGATGGCCGAAAAATGTCAAAAAGTTATGATAATTATATTGGATTAAGCGATCAGCCGGACATTATTTACGCAAAAGTCAAAACCATGATCACTGATCCGCGGAGAATTAAAAAAACTGACCCCGGACATCCCGAAGTTTGTAATGTTTATAGCTATTATCAGGTTTTCACTGATCCGCGAATCTGTTCAATTGTGGAAACTCAGTGTGAAAAAGGCGAGATTGGCTGTATTGATTGTAAAAAAAGATTAGGGGATGTCTTGGTTGAATTTCTTGAGCCGATACAGGAAAAACGAAAAGCATTAGTAAGTGATCATAAAACAATATTAAAAATTCTAGAAATAGGCCGGGCAAAGGCCGCGACTATCGCGGGAGCGACTATGAAACAAGTGCGTCAGGCGGTTGGCTTATGAGTTATAAAATTAAGCTGGAGATTTTCGAAGGGCCATTGGATCTACTGCTTTATTTAATCAAAAGAAACCATCTGGATATTACAAATATTCCGATTGCTAAAGTTACTGAACAGTATATGCAGTATTTAGAGTTGATGCGTTTGCTTGATCTTGGGATTGCCGGAGAGTTTTTGGTAATGGCCGCGACTTTAATGCATATAAAATCTAAAATGCTTTTGCCTCCGGATCAGACGGAAGAAGAAATCTTGGAAGAAGATCCGCGGGCGGAGTTGATTAAAAAACTTTTAGAATATAAAAAATTCAAAGAAGCTGCCAGCTTTCTGGAAAATAAGGAATCAATTCAGCGCAAAGTATTTAAACGGGTAAATCCGGCGGCTAATATTGAAGGCGAAGAAGAAATATTTTTTGAAACAAGATTATTTGATTTAATCGGAGCTTTTTCCAAGGCATTACGCGATATCCCTAAAGATCTTTTTCGGGAAATTATAAAAGACGAATTTACCGTAGAAGGCAAAATCCATGATTTACTGCATACGCTAGTTGAAAAAAGAAAGATTCTATTGAACGACCTTTTTGTCGCCTCTAAAAATAAGTATGAAATGATCACTACTTTTCTCGCGGTTTTAGAACTTATCCGCCAGAAAGAAATTGTCGGAGCGCAAAAAGGATTATTTGGCGAAATCTTTATTTTTTTAAATGAAGAAAGAATTTTACCGTCAATGCATGTAAGTACAATATAGGAGTTTTTATTATGATTGAACTAGAATTAAATAAAATTATTGAGGCGCTTTTGTTTGTCAGCGAAAAACCTCTTACTATAAAACAAATTTCTGAGGTATGCCCAAAGGCTAACCCTAATGATATTAAGCGGGCACTTAAAGATCTGATGGAGCAGTATGCTCAGCCGGAAAGAGGCGTGCAGATTATTGAAGTTGCCGGAGGTTATCAGTTTTGTTCTCACCCGGACTGTGAGCCTTATTTGAGTAAGCTTTATAAAACAAGAAAAGTATTTAGACTTTCTGGGCCGGCGCTGGAGACCCTGGCGATAATTACCTATAAACAGCCTGTAACCAAAGCGGAAATGGAATTTATCCGCGGCGTTAATGTGGACGGAGTTATCAAAAGTCTGGAAGATCGTGAATTAATAAAAATTAAGGGACGCAAAGAAGTTGCCGGCAGACCAATCCTCTATGGCACAACTGATAAATTTT